>CAZGSC010000033.1:0-23692 GCA_964528325.1 uncultured Chloracidobacterium sp.
TGCGTTGAAAATCTTAATGAGGAGAAATATTAATGAGCTTTATTGAACAGGTTTGGGCACGCGAGATCATGG
This sequence comes from uncultured Chloracidobacterium sp., assembly GCA_964528325.1. Lineage (GTDB taxonomy): Bacteria > Acidobacteriota > Blastocatellia > Pyrinomonadales > Pyrinomonadaceae > OLB17. Next base: position 73 of record CAZGSC010000033.1, read on the forward strand.
ATTCGCGCGGAAATCCGACTATCGAGGCCGAGGTCATTTTGGAAGACGGAACGCAGGGCCGTGCCGCGGTGCCGAGCGGAGCTTCGACGGGCGAGAATGAGGCCGTAGAGCTTCGCGACGGCAATAAATTGCGTTATTTGGGCAAAGGCGTTCTGGACGCTGTTAACAACGTCAACGAAACTATCGGCCGCGAACTCGAAGGCCTCGACTGTCTTGACCAGACGCTTATCGATCAGACAATGATCGATCTCGACGGAACTGAGAATAAATCTAAGCTTGGTGCGAACGCGATCCTTGCCGTGTCGCTTGCCAACGCACGTGCGGCTGCTGCGTTTCAGGAAATGCCGCTGTATCGCTACATAGGCGGCACAAATGCTAAAACGCTGCCCGTGCCGATGATGAACATCCTCAACGGCGGAGCTCACGCCGACAACAACGTGGATTTTCAGGAATTTATGGTCATGCCTGTCGGGAGTGATAGTTTTAGCGAAGCTCTCCGATGCGGTGCCGAGATATTTCACAACTTGAAAAATGTGCTTAAATCACGTGGCTACTCGACCAGCGTCGGGGACGAAGGCGGTTTTGCACCAAACCTCAAATCTAACGACGAAGCCGTTGAGACCATTCTCGAAGCCATCGACATCGCCGGTTACAAAGCGGGCGAGAACGTCATGATCGCTCTCGATCCCGCGTCGAGCGAGTTTTACAAGGACGGCAAATATGTCTTCAAAAAGAGTGACAATCGAGAGCTTTCTTCGGAGGAAATGGCTGCGTATTGGGCCGATTGGTGTTCGAAATATCCTATCATTTCGATCGAGGACGGCATGGCTGAGAACGATTGGGATGGATGGAAAAACTTAACCGGAAAGGTCGGCGATAAAGTACAGCTCGTCGGCGACGACCTGTTTGTAACGAACGTCAAATTTTTGCAAAAGGGAATCGACGTCAGTGCAGCAAACTCGATATTGATCAAGGTGAATCAGATCGGAACCTTGACGGAAACACTTGATGCCATTGAACTTGCACGGACAAACAATATGACTGCCGTGATCTCGCATCGTTCGGGCGAGACCGAGGATAACTTCATCGCCGATCTTGCAGTTGCGACAAACGCCGGCCAGATCAAAACTGGCAGCCTCTGTCGCTCGGATCGCATCTCAAAATACAATCAACTTCTTCGTATCGAAGAAGATCTCGGCGATTCGGCAAAATATCCCGGACGCGAGGCATTTTACCAGATCAAGTAGTATAAATACGCCTATAGGGTAAATTCTTAGTGAACATCCGCGAAGCGCTTCTCGAGGTTCATTCCAAAGCTCAGGCGACAAAGATCGCCGATTACGTCGGCGATGATCCCAACCGCTTTGCAGAGCTTATGAAACAGCTTCTCGGGCCTGTTTACAGGCTTTCGCAGCGTGCGGCGTGGCCGGTCAGTTATTGCATTGAGCGGCACCCTGAGCTTGTAAAACCATATTTCAACGTACTGATAAAACAGCTCGAACGCGATGATGCTCACGTCGCAGTCAAAAGGAATGTTGCAAGGCTGTTCCAGTTTGTCGATATTCCAAAACGCTATCAAGGGCGTGTTTTTGATGCATGCTACAACCTACTTGCCGATCCGGCAGAGCCCGTTGCGGTTAGAGTTTTTTCAATGACAGTAGCCGCAAATCTTGCTAAAAATGAGCCGGAACTTCTCGATGAACTTAGGCTCGTAGCGACAAAATATCCACAAGCCGCGACCGCCGGATTCCGTAGTCGTGCCCGCCGCGTGCTTGGCATTTAACGAGGATGAAAAAACGTAAAGGCGAATACGAGATAGATACTGATAAACGGCGGCTTCACCTAAGCTCCATCCATCGTTTCCTGTCTGAGGAATCCTATTGGGCGAAGAACCGCACGATGGAGCAAACGTTGACGGCGATCGAAAATTCCCTTTGTTTTGGTATTTATCGCGGCCGTGAACAGGTCGGGTTCGCACGCGTGATAACGGACAAAGCGACCTTCGCATACATTGGAGACGTGTTCATCCTCGAAGAGCATCGCGGAAACGGCCTGAGCAAGTGGCTCATGGAAATTATCCTTGCACAGCCTGACTTGCAAGGGCTGCGGCGATGGCTGCTCGCAACGTATGATGCACACGGCCTTTACAGTCAGTTTGATTTTACCGGTCTTAAGCACCCGGAACGCTGGATGGAAAGACCTGCTCCAAACGCATATTAGTCGGCGATCTGGGACGATGTAATTTTTTGTACGCCGATCCGGCGAATCGTTTATAATGAAAAAGAAGTCTAAGCCCTCCCCGCCTCCGGTTACGATCCGATGGAAAATAGCAATCTGAAAATCACCCGACCATTGGCCCTTGTGATCCTCGATGGATGGGGATATGGACCAAGAACTGAAAGCAATGCAATTGCCGCGGCTCATACGCCTTATTACGACGAAATATGTCGATCTTTTCCGATGACGGTTTTGTCAACGGCCGGTGAGAGTGACGGCGTGACCAAAGCGGAAGCTGAGGTTGGCCACTTGAGAATGGGAACAGGACGAGCGGCACAAACCGAGATCTCGCGGCTAAGAAGTGCGGTCGAATCCGGCGCATTTATGGACAATGAGACATTGAATGCGGCGTTCGAAAAAGCAAAAACGCTCGGCTCGTCAGTACATTTTGTCGGCTTGTTAAGTGACGGGGGCGTGCATTCGTCCACAGAAAACCTTTTCGCCCTCTTGCGAATAGCGAGGCGACACGAGCTTCGGGACGTCTTTATTCACTGCATCCTAGACGGCCTTGACGTGGCGGAGCGAACTGCCGATATTTATGTCGAGGCACTTGAGTTGAAACTATCTGACATTGGCACGGGCAAAATCGCCACGCTTTGCGGACGCTATTTTGCTATGGACAGCAGTGAAAATTGGGAAAGAACGGCGCGTGCGTACACGATGCTTGTTCACGCAGAGGGTGAACGCGCCACTGATGCGGTAGGTGCTATACGCAGTTCGTTTTTGAGAGGCATCTCAGACGAGTTCATTTCACCTATTGTCCTTGAAAAAGAACCGGGTGTTCCGATCGCAACGGTCAAGGACGGCGATCTTGTTGTTTTCTTCAACCATCGGGGCGACGGTATGCTGCAACTCGTTCGTTCAGTTTCGGTTCCTGACGAATCGACTGGCTCCAAACCGATCGTGAATACAGTTTGCCTGACAGAGTATGACAATGGATTCGAGCTTCCAGTTGCGTTCAGGCATGAGCCCGAGAAAAACTCACTGGCCGAGGTCTTGTCAGACCTAGAGATCCCGAGTTTCAAGATCACCGAAACATCGCGCTTTCATCATTTAACGCATTTCTTTGATGGCGGGTGCGATCATCAGCGACAATTCGAACAACAGATCCTGGTGTCGTCACCGATGAACGGTTCCAGATTCGGGCAGCCGGAAGCCGAGAGTTTTAAGATCACGGACAAATTTTTGCGTGGATTGGAGTCGAGTGAAAAAGGTGTTTTCGTCGTCAATATTCCCGCGGCTGACATGATGGGCGCGACAGGCGACATGCCAAAAACGATCGCGGCAATTCAATATGTAGATACTTGTTTGGGCGGCATTTTCGAAACCATGCTTGAACGTGACGGGGTCGTTATGATCACCTCGACACATGGAAAATGCGAAGAAATGCCTCATGCCGCTGTCGGTGAGACGAAGTCGATAAAAACATCTAATCCTGTGCCATTTCATTTTATTGACGCCCTTTCGGGCGATGTTACGCTAAGAGAGAATGGCACACTGGAAGACGTTGCTCCGACAATTTTGGCCGTTTTGGGAATTGATAAGCCGGCCGAAATGACCGGAGCTGACCTTCGCGGCACTTAGATCTTTTTGCAGGACACAGATCGAAATTTTCAAAATATTCTCGTCATTGATTTTGGACAGCTTGGCGATGTTGTTCTCAGTCTGCCTGCGCTAAAGGCGCTAAAGCACAAATTTCCGGCATCGCATATTACCGTGCTTGCAGGAATGGCGGCGGGAGAGGTCGTTGCTATTTCAGGCTTGGCGGACGAGGTCATCAAACTTGACCGCGTGGATCTGCGGGATGGTCCAAAATTGAGGTCGATCACAAAAATATTTCGTTTCGTCGGTGAGATCCGCCGGCGTCAGATCGATCTCGTAATTGATCTTCACAGCTTGCCTGAAACCAACATCCTCGCATTCCTATCGAAGGCTAAGCACCGGCTCCTGGCAAATCGAGAGAGTCGGTCGCTGGACATTCTGTCAAACTATCGGCCTCTGCCGCCTAAGGAAGATAAGGCCAGGCATTTGGGGCGCAGATATCTCGATGTTTTGATGCCGCTTGGCATTACGGACGCCGAACTCAGTTTTATTTTTCAGACATCGTCGGCCGAAAGGGAATTTGTTAGTGATCATATTTTTGGATCTTCTTCAGGTCGAATGGTCGGATTGTTTCCAGGCGCAGGCCATCCAAGTCGTTGTTGGAGCCTTGAAAATTTTGCGACGCTTGCCGTCGATGTGGTGAATGAAGGTTTTATTCCCGTTGTATTCCTCGGCCCTGAAGAAAAAAATATCAAGGAGCGAGTCAAGGCCTTATTTCCATCGGCCACTGTAATAATTGACGGTCTTTCGCTCGCGCAATTTATTGCCGCTACGGCCCGTGTCGAAGCATTTGTAACTAATGACACCGGCCCGATGCACCTTGCGGCCTGCGCCGGAGCACCGATATTATTACTTTTGGATAAACGTGCACCCAAGACTTATCTGCCTTTGACCGACCAGCTTGAGGTCATTAATGATAAGACAATTAATGAGATTTCAGTGAAAGAAACGTTCAAAAAACTAATGACGATGATAAATTCCACCGCGTCCGAAAATGACAAATCGGCCGCAACATGCTAATCTCTTCTTCTTCTAAATGCAGTGGAATTTCAGATAACTTTTAGTTTTTATGGTTGAAGAATTTGCATTCGACAATTCTGCCGAACGCCGGCAAGTACGCCAAAATGGCACGGGCTGGATCGAGGTTATTGCAGGATCGATGTTTTCGGGCAAGTCCGAGGAATTGATCCGCCGACTGACGCGAGCTCGGATCGCGCGGCAAAGGGTCCAGGTTTTCAAACCCGGGATCGATATGCGTTATTCTGACGAGGAGATCGCTTCGCATTCAGGCCAGAAGCATATTTCTATTCCTGTTGCCGACACCGCCGGAATGCTGGCCCAGATCGACATTAATGCTCAGGTCATCGGGATCGACGAAGCTCAGTTTTTCGATATGGCGATCATCGATGCGGTCAATGGTCTTGCTGAGCAGGGCAAACGAGTTATCATTGCCGGCCTCGATCAGGATTATACCGGGAAGCCGTTCGAGCCGATGCCGCAGCTCCTGTCGATCGCCGAATTTATTACAAAAACCCACGCAATCTGCGTCAAGTGCGGAGCTACGGCAAATTATTCACAGCGAACGGTCGCATCCGAAGCCCGTGTTGAGGTTGGTGCGAGCGATAAATACGAAGCACGCTGTCGAAAGTGTTTTGTTCCGCACGCAGACACACCAACGTTGCACGAAAACGCAGAATCCAAAACCGCCTAAGGATTCAATTCTTTCTCACGATCGAGAAGCAAGATTACGTTGATTTTCGAAATGTCCCGCGATCTCGGCGGCTGCTTTTGGGCCAACAAAAGCACGAAGGTCTTCTGCTGTCGCTTTTGAGATGCGTTCAATTGATCCGAATTCACGAAGTAGTTTCATCTTGCGCTTATCGCCGATACCGGGTATTTCGGAAAGCTCGGATGAAAAATCGCGTTTTTCGCGCCGCTTGCGATGAAATTCGACAGCGGTTTTGTGAGTTTCCTCGCGAATCTGCAGGATCAACCGAAAGGCAAGCGAATTGCGGTCAAATGGGATCGGGCGATCCTCGCGCCCGTAGATCAAGAGGTGCGATATTTCGCCATGTTTTTTGGGCGGTTTGACGAGGCCAACGAGCATTATTTGTTCCAGATCAAGAGCCCGCATCGCGGCAGCGGCAGCTGAAAGCTGGCCCTTGCCACCATCTATGAAAACAAGCTGCGGCAAAGTTCTTTGCTCATCGACGAGGCGTTTGTATCGGCGAAAGACTGCTTCGTGCATCGATGCAAAATCGTTGGCACCTTCGACCGACTTGATGATAAAGCGGCGGTAATTCGAGCGTGCCGGCTTGCCGTTTTCAAACGCAACGATGCCGGCAACATTTTCTGAGCCGGAAATATTTGAAATATCAAAGGACTCGATCTGCTCGGGAAAATAAGAGAGTTCCAGCAATTCCTGAAGCTCTTCGAGGACTTTTTGAGAATCGGGTTTGAGAACGCGAAAACGCTGCTCAAAAGCGATCTTGGCATTGGTTTCGACGAGTTTTACCAAGTGCTTATTTTTGCCGCGTTTGGGGTCGAGGATCCTTACTTTGCGGCCGCGGCGTTCAGTTAGCGCCTTTTCCAAAACTGAGCGGTCTTCAAAGTCTTGAGGCACATGGATCTCTAGCGGGACATAATCAGTTGAATAGTACTGCGCAAGTACGACGCCGAGAAATTCCGACGGGTTAAAAGAAGCATCCTCGGGCAGATCTTCCCAAAAGAATTCGCGGCGGCCGACGATACGGCCTTCGCGCATTGTGAAAAGCTGGAGAGCGAGCCGCACATTTTCGCGATAAAAGCCGATAATATCGACATCGCGTTCTGCCGTAGTCGCCATTTTTTGCGTTTCGCTCAGAGCGAGGACGGTGCGATGCAGATCGCGGTATTTTGCTGCAAGTTCGTATTTTCCTTGTTCGGAAAATTGCCACATTCGTGACTCAAGCGTTTTTGCCAGCTCTTTGTTTTTGCCTTCGAGCAGCGTCTTGACGTCGGCTGCGGCCTCACTGTATTCATCCTGCGTGCAAAGGCCTTTGACACAAGGTCCGAGGCAGCGTTTGAGATGATATTCAAGACATGGGCGAGGAAGTTTGCCGTCGATCTCGATCTCGCAGGTGCGAAGCTGAAACGCACGATTTACAAGATTTAATGTGTTTCGGGCGAGCACTGCCGGCAGAAATGGGCCGTAATAACTCGACCCATCACGAACGATCCTTCGCGTGACAACGACTTTTGGAAACGGCTCGTTAGTTAGTTTTAGATGCGGATATGATTTGTCGTCTTTTAGAAAAACGTTAAAACGGGGCTTATGTTTTTTTATGAGATTCGATTCGAGAACGAGAGCCTCGACCTCGTTATCGACGACGATGAACTCAAAATCGGCGATGACCTTTACCAGTTGCCGTGTTTTAGGATCGTGATTCCGGCTGGATTGAAAATACGACCGAACACGATTGCGCAGATTTTTGGCCTTGCCGACATAGATTATTTTTCCGGCTGCGTTCCTATGAATATAAATTCCGGCGTCGGTTGGCAGTGTTTTAAGCTTTTCGGCTATGGTCACAATTTATATTTTAGCTTGAAGAGGAGGAAATTCACTACAAAGTCGGTGGCTCTGGTGAATTTCCTGCTTTGCGTTATTAGAGGCTTTGCGTGAAACTTCTTTTGTGAAGACTGTTCTGACCAAATCGCCCGCAGAGGCAGCCGAATTCATAAAACGCGGCGGAATTGCGGCTTTTCCGACCGAGACTGTGTACGGCCTCGGAGCAAACGTCTTTGATCCCTTGGCGATAGCAAAGATCTTTGATGCAAAACAGCGGCCTGGAGATAATCCGTTGATCGCACACGTTTCGGATGTCGAACAGGTAAAGTTGCTCGCTGCAGAGGTTACAGACACCGCGTCAAAGTTCATTGCTGTTTTTTTCCCGGGACCGTTGACGATCGTTTTAAAGAAGCTGCCAAAGGTGCCAGAAATTGCAACGGCCGGATTGGATACCATCGGCATTAGAATGCCGCGATTTGAACTTGCACATCAGTTTTTGTCTGCGTGTGAAACGCCGGTCGTAGCGCCGTCAGCAAATTTGTCGGGACGACCAAGTCCAACGACGTGGCAAGCTGTTGTCGAAGATCTTGACGGACGGATCGATTGCATTTTACAGGGCGAAGCAACTGAGATCGGACTGGAATCGACCGTTGTTGATTGTACGTCGGACGTCCCCTTAGTTTTGCGAAGCGGATCAGTCTCGCTCGAGCAGCTTCAGGCAGTAATTCCAGCGACGATCATATACAAGACTCCGGATATGGAATCGCCGCGAAGTCCCGGCCTGCGTCACAAACATTATTCGCCTAGGGCCAAGATCATTATTGTGAAAGACGCTGTCGAATTTGGTGATGTGCAAACGGCTGCATATATCGGCCTTGACCGCCCAGCTGCAAAATTTGCTCTTGATCGTATTTGTTCGACAGTTGAGGAATATGCGCATTCGATCTTCGAGTTTTTTCGTGAATGTGACCGTGCAGGTGTGCATACGATCTACTGCGAGCGTGTAGATGAAAAAGAAATTGGCGCAGCCCTGATGGACCGTATAAGCCGGGCGGCAGAATGAACAGCTATCTGATCGACACAGCAGCAATAGCTAGTTCGCCATTGTCCTTAAGGACCTCTGTCTTTATTTTTTCACTTCCTGTTAACTGCGACAAATATTCAAGCGGCACGAGCACCAGCACGGTGCTGCCTTTTTCCGCAGTGATCTCGTCAACAACTTCGTTCACACCCGAAAGGCGTATTTGTTTGCCGCTAGAGTCACGAAGCAAACGACCCGCGGCGTAGAATTCAGCGTTGTGCGAGATGGTGTGAAGCATGAGGACGCGATTTGATCTATACCCACTGTCGTTGGCTGCTTGGATCATCGTCTTAACCGAATCGGATTCCGCGAATCTGGGCACTGCGAACACCAGCAAAAGAATAGTTGCACCAAATGTCGATGCTGCAATGATCAAAACCGCTTTGTACCATTTTTGGCTGTTTCGTGTCAGATCAAAAACATATATTGAGGTAAGCAACACGGCCGCAGGAACGGCCGGCAAGATGTAACCCGGCAATTTTGAGCCGGACAAGGAGAAAAAAACAAGTGGTACAAGCAGCCAAGCAACGGCGAAGCGGAGAAGAGGAGATTCGGAATTCTCTGTTATCGCTGCGGCTTTGCGTTGAAATGTGCGTTTAGATAAATTCCAGATCGAGGCAAGAAAGAAGGGAAGCCACGGGAGCGTCATCAGGGGCAAAACCCAGAAGAAGAAATAGAATGGCTGTGGATGCTGGTATTTGTTCGAGGTAAAGCGCTGAAAATGATGTTGAATAAAAAAATCATCAATAAACTGATAGCCGTGCCGCTGATACATCGGTAGGTACCAGACACCAGCTACCGCTGTGGCCAGTAAAGTTCCCCAGATGAGACTGAAGACAAATGTTCGGCTCGGAAGGCGACGCGAGAGTAAATAGAAAAGTCCGATGATCGTAAATGGGAAAATTATGCCGATCAAGCCTTTTGCCAAAAGGCCAACTCCAGCGAAAACATAAAAAAGAATGAGCGGTACTGAACTGCGTTTATGCTTTGATGTGTTGAGATCGGCCTCACTTTTCGAAAACCAAACAAAAAAACTTATCAGTGCGGCGGTCATTGGAAAGGTGATCATGATGTCAAAGCTTGCGGCACGAGAGAACACCATGATCCCAAATGTCGATGCAGCGATTAGTGCGAGCCAATTTGCAAAGCTGTTCATTGCTCGTTGTTTGGTGCTCGTTGTTCGTTCAATGAATCTGCCAAGTATGCAAAGGCTTGCAACTGTTCCGAGACCAAATAAAGCGGGGCCAAGCCGTGCAGCAAATTCGCTGACACCGAACAGTTTGTAGGATGCCATCTCGAGCCAGTATAGAAGGGGTGGCTTTTCGAACCAATTAAATCCACCGAGCGTTGGCGTGATCCAATCACCACGATCGAGCATTTCGCGGGCAACCTGAGCATAACGCGGTTCGTCAGGCCCAAGGAACGGAATCCTTAGGCCGAAGAAGTAGACAAAAACCGTCAGGCAACCGAAGAGGACCCAGACAAACCGACTTTTGTTCTCTGGAGTTTGATCTTCGGCCATTGTAATTTCCGGCGTCATAATAAAGAATGTAAAGTATTGCCGAAAAGAGGTTTGTTATCAAATTATGGGCGAAAATCGTAAACTTCGGGTTGCCGCGATAGGCGTTGGAAGCCTCGGCAGGCATCACGCGCGAAATTATGCCGAACTTGCTGCCGAGGGCCGAGTTGAACTGGTCGGCATATGCGATTTGAGTGCCGAAACATCTCAAATGATCGCTTCGGCACATGGAGTAATGGGCTTTACGGACTGGCATGACCTGCAAGGCAAAGTGGATGCAGTTTCGATCGCCACACCGACAGAAACTCACTGTGAGATCGCCTGTGAATTTCTCAAAAAAGGTGTTCACGTCCTTGTCGAAAAGCCTATTGCATTGACGCTAACTGAGGCCGACAAAATGATCGCCGCTGCCCGATCGTCAGGTGCGAAATTAATGGTTGGGCAACTCGAACGCTATAATCCGGCGATGGTTGCTCTCAGGCCGCATGTTACTAAGCCGCTGTATTTCGAAATTCATCGCGTCTCCCCGTTTCCCAATCGCTCGCTCGATGTCGATGTGGTTTTGGATGTGATGATACACGATCTCGATGCTGTGCAGTGGTTGGTCGGAGATGATATTAAGGTATCGGAAATTCGCGCCGTCGGTATTCCGGTTATCTCCGATAAGGTTGATGCGGCGAACGCCCGGATCGAGTTCGAGAACGGAGCAGTGGCAAACATTACAGCTTCGCGTATCGGCACGGAAAAGATCAGGAAAACGCGGTTCTATCAAACGAATTCATACGTCGTCCTTGATTACGGAACAAAGTTCGCGTCTGTAACATCGCTAAATCCCGAGGCGGCACATCCGCTTGCAGGTATTTCTATTAACAGGCTTGAAATAAATGATGTTGAACCCCTGAGAGCCGAGATCGAAGCTTTTCTCGATTGCATTGTGAATGACAAAACACCGCCGATAACTGGCGAAGACGGGCGAAGAGCATTGGCGTTGGCTGTTGGCGTTTTGGAGAAAATTGAAACTCACGTAAAGCGGCTCGGCGTCTAGCCTTCAATCCATCGGAATGTAAACTGCCACTATACGAATTTTTTTGCTCTCACGAATCATCTCTATCCTGAACATTGGCCGATCACCCCAAACATCATAAATTGGCTCGGTGAGAGGGTAATGAAAGAATCCGTCCCTATTAGGCTCTTTATACACCCGAAAATCATCGTTCTTGAATGTCAAAGGTAAGGTGGCTCGTTTTTGCAGACGCTGTGATTGTAATTTGATCACAATGTCACGCAATGTACTGTTGAGTACTTCATAGTTTACCTGCCGTTGTCGAAATTTCGCCAACGTCTTTGCATGAGGCATTGAAGCATCCGGGTTAGAGAAAAAGCCGAGTTTCAACACCGCAGGATGTTTTTTTAGAACTTTGTGAAGCATTAATTCGATCCTTTTTCCTCCAGCCTCTGCGTAATCCTCCGGTTTCTGTCCGGCAAGAGCGGCTAGATGATCGAGTGCTTGAAAATATAGGAATAAATAGTTGAGAGTATTAATATACGAGCGCAGATAGTCCTTTTCAGTGCCTTTGAGAGAAAGCAGCTCTTCATCTGTTTCCCAAAAATCTCTGCCAAATCCTCGACACTCGCCGGTGGTCCGACAATATTTTAGCCTCGAGCTGAATTCCGTGATAAACAGCTTTTTTATTAGCGGCGAAATATCTCGAGTTTTTAGAAAAGAGTTAAAGAATTTTGCAGCTAATTGCTGGGCTTCGAGTTTTTCCGCAGGTGGTGGGATTCGCTCATCGACCTGCGCCCAGTGGTGCGGTGCTAATAGAATGGACAGAGCTAAAATGATGAGAGCTTTTTTCATCAAGGCCGTGAGCAGACGAAAGAGGGATCTCTGCTTGTAATCAGAGATCCCCGTGAAATTTTTACTCAAAAGTTAAGCTGATGCCTAGCCGGCCTGTGCCGCAGCCATCTGTTCGCTGATGACCTTTATCATTTCCTTGGTCCGTGCAAGCTTTTCAGCTCCTTTCGGGTCATCAAGAATTACTTTTTCGAGATTCTTGAGTATATCCGGGCTTTGAAAGCGTTCGCGCAGATCAGCGAGGATCGGCTCGAGTTTTGCGAAAACAAAAAGATGTTCGCCGGCCGTATCGTTGAACATTTCAGGGTCGATCGCTCCATGATTGACGAGCGCGGCTGCCATGTCCCAATATGACACGACCATTCGAAGAAGGCCGCCGACTTCGGGGTCCATCATCGTCTTAAAGTACTCATCAACGCTGGTTGGGTTAAAGCCAAAGATCCAATTACGTGCCTCGCGCATTTTGGGCTCGCGACGCAGGTCATAAAGTTTTAAGATCAAATCTGCAGATTCTGCTTTGCTCATAAAGATTTCCTCCTGTGAATGTGTAAGATAAGTCTATTTTTCACCCGTGCAGTTGTCAAAGGATCTGAAAGTAAATTAAGCCGGCTGTAACAAACACTACGAAATTGTGCAAAATAGAAGTTAGATGTCTGACCGCATTTCAAAATTTCTAACCGGACGCATAAACGCAGGCGATTTCCCATCGGCTGTTTATCTCATTGCAGAAAAAGGCGATATTGTTTTTCAGGAGGCGCTTGGATATGCAGTTGTGGAGCCTGAACGCATTGAGGCGAGTGTAGATACGATCTATGATCTGGCAAGTTTAACGAAAGTGCTGGTTACAGGCTTATTGTTTGCTCAGTACTTAGAAAATGATGGATATCTCACATTGGAAAGTCCGATATGGAAACTTTTCAGACAACTACAGACAAATCCAAGAGGTGATATAACTGTCGAACAGTTGTTAACCCATACATCGGGGTTTGTTGGATGGTATCCATTTTATTCTGTTTTTTCCGATCCTAAGTACAAAGCTGAAGCTGTGACAGCAACTATTTTTGATCAAACTGATTTGTATAACCGCGATTCGGCGGTTATTTACAGCGATCTCAATTTCCTGCTTTTGGGTGATTTTCTGTCAAGAAGAATCGAGACCGATTCGCTTGGTGACCTCGCTAAACGGGACATCTTTGATCCGTTAGACCTTGAAGACACAACATTTAATCCGCCTGCCAGTCAGCGACCGAGAATAGCTGCGTCAGAGAAAGGTAATAAGTACGAAGAACAAACATGTCAAACTTTGTTCCCTAAACTCCATATTCCGAACTCCGCTTTTCGCAATGAGGTCATCTGGGGCGAGGTCCACGACGGCAACGCTTATTTCATGGGCGGCGTTGCGGGGCATGCGGGGTTGTTTTCGACTGCGGAAGAGACGTTCAAGATCGCACAGCAGTTTTTGCCGAATTACACGACCTTACTTAAACCGGAAACCTGTGAGCTTTTTCGGACAAATTTCACTCCGGGAAAGAACGAAGATCGGTCATTTGTCTTTCAGCTTGCTTCGACAAAAGATTCGACCGCCGGGAGCAAGATGTCACCGGAAAGCTTTGGGCATCTTGGGTTTACGGGCACGAGCCTGTGGATCGATCCGGTCAAAGAACGCATCTTTATCCTGCTTACAAACCGAACGCACTGCCATTCATTGCCATTTGAAAATATCAATTCTGTTCGCCGCGAATTTCATAACATAGCAGTAGGCCTTTTAGACAAAAATTTATAGCAACGAAAAATGGCGATAACTAATCAAAACGGCGCTTTCCCAAGTATTTTCGGATCGGAGAAGCGCATTTTGATGAAATTTGTTGCAACACTAAGTTTTCTTTTGTTAAGCCTCGTTTTCGCAGCGTTTGGACAGACAGATAAGTCAACCCGTGTGCGAGTCGTACCGACCGCAACACCGCCCAGAATTGCTAATGAACCTTACAAAACGGAAACGCCAAATGGTCCTCCGGTTCTTACTGGCGGCAACAAGGTCCCCGGAGCATCTGCTTCTCCGACCCCGCCGGCGAAGTCTGATGACGAAAGCGAGGTAATAAAGGTTGAGACAAACCTTGTGACCATGCCTGTGTCAGTGCTCGACCGCGACGGCAGATTTATTGCCGGGCTGCAGCAAAGGGATTTTCAGATATTTGAAAACGGTATCCAACAGAAGATCGATTATTTTCAGTCGGTTGAACAGCCTTTTACCGTCGTTCTGCTGATCGATGTGAGTCCTTCGACACAGTTCAGGATCGACGAGATCCAGGATGCGGCGATCGCTTTCGTTGATCAACTGCGCGCCGGCGATCGTGTAATGGTCATCTCATTTGACGAGGATGTCCATGTCCTCAGCCCCGTAACGAGTAATCGAAACCAGTTGAGAAATGCCATTCGAAACGCTCGATTTGGTGATGGGACGAGTCTCTATGAGGCGGTCGATTACGTGATAGAAAATCAATTACGGCAGATCGACGGGCGAAAGGCGGTTGTCCTTTTTTCGGATGGAGTTGATACTACATCGCGTCGAGCCGGTTACGAGAGCACTTTACGGGCTACCGAGGAAACCGACGCTATTTTTTACACCCTTCGATACGACACATCTCATGACATGGGCGGCGGCAATTTCCCGGGTCCGGGAAGGCGAGGCGGAAGTGTTTCCATCGGGGATATTCTTGGAGCGATACTTTCGGGTGGTAATGTGAGTGTTGGCCGCAGAGGCGGAGTCGGTACCGCTACGGAATATGAAAAAGGCCGCAAGTATCTCGAAATGTTGGCTCAAAACAGTGGCGGCAGGGAATTTGAGGCACAGTCGATGTACAATGTCGAGGCTGCATTCTCCGGGATCGCTGAAGAACTGCGTCGACAATATTCCCTTGGATATTATCCGGAAAACGTAGGCAAAGCTGGCGATAGAAAGCAGATCAGAATACGTGTCCAGCGTCCTAACGTTGTTGTGCGGGCTAAGAATAGCTACATTGTCGGGCAGACGAACAGGAATGTCGCCGGCAGATAGGTTCGCGTCTAACTCTGATCTGACTTGGAAGATGGATAGCACCATCTTCTTTTTTTTGTTTTGTGCGGCAACCTTACTCAGCAATCTGCGGCATCAAATGATGTATTCTGAATTCGGCATTTAATGAAAAGTATCGCAACATATATCTCAGCGGGTTTTTTCGTCCTTAGTTTGGGTATTATTTGCGTAGAGGCACAGTCAGGCCGTGACAACTCTTCGTCGGGCACGAAATCCAACCAAAGGCCGGAAAGACCTTCGCCAACCCCAACGCCACCCTCAGAACCCGGAAATTCAAATCCTGTTAATGATGCTGGTGCTGTAGATGATCCGGAGATCATCAAGGTCAACACCCAGCTCGTGACAATACCGGTGCGTGTAATGGATAAAAAAGGCCGTTTTGTTGGCGGGCTCGCGAAAGAGAATTTTAAGGTCTTTGAGGACGGAGTCGAAAAGGAACTTGCTTTGTTTTCAAACGAGCAGCAGCCTTTTACAGTTGCTCTTGTGCTGGATATGAGCTATTCGACGACGTTTAAGATCGGCGAGATACAAGCTGCGGCCATGGCGTTTATCGACCAGCTTCGTCCGCAGGATAAGGTGATGGTGATCTCTTTCGATCAGGACGTTCACATGCTTTGCGAAGCTACTAGCGACCGCCAAGCCATATATCGCGCGATAAAAGGCACAAAGATCGCTACCGGGACGAGCCTTTACGAAGCGGTCGATCTGGTAATGAACGAACGCCTTCGCCGGATCGATGGGCGCAAAGCGGTCATTCTTTTTACAGACGGAGTGGATACGACGAGCCGCAGGGCCAATGCGATGAATAACACCAGTGATGCAATGGAACTCGACGCTATTATTTATCCGATCAGATATGATACTTTTGCGGATGTTCAGAAGATGAAGAGTGGGACGGTGATCCCAAAGCCGCCACCTATTCAGAGTCCTATCCCGCAGCAGGGCAGCAGCCTTCCATTTCCGTTTCCCGTTCCGGTGATAGCGACGCCGAATAGCCGCGGCACGACTGCTGAAGATTATGAAACGGCGCGGCAATATCTTGAACAGCTTGCTATAGATACTGGCGGCTCCGGTTATCTTGCCAGTACAACGGAAAATTTGTCGGAGATATTTTCGAAGATCGCCAGCGAACTTCGTGAATTTTACAGTCTTGGCATTTATCCTGACGAGGTCAAAGTCGGCAAAGTTAGAAAACTGAAGGTAAGGGTTGATCAACCAAATCTTGCGGTCAGGGCAAGAGACAGTTACATAGTCGGGAAGAAGCGAACCGGAACCCGTTAAAGTGGCAATGCAACCGACGCTGATCTCTATTTACTGATCTTCCTTGTCGAACATCGTACCGTTATTCTGTTGGAACCATTCTCGCTCGGCCTTGATCTCATCGATCGTGTATTGATCGAGAGTCATTTCCCAATCCCAAATAAGCTGATTATCGACCGTGGCTTCCATGACAGCCTGAATACTTGGTGATACGTTCGAGAAGAAATCAAATCCTGTCAACGTTTCGACATTGTCAACGCTTACGCGGAAATTTTGCCAAGGGGTGTTTATTCCGATGCTTTGAGCATTTGGCATGCGCACTGCGATCAAACGGGTCGATGTCGTCACACGGGCAACGTCGTTACCGGTTGCCGCGGGTATTACCATGATCACCTTCCATGTCTCCGAAGGAACGACTACATGGCCAGCTGCAACAGTATTGGTTGTGCCGCCATTTGAGCCGCTGCCGCCCTGTCCTGAACCACCGGTGTAGATATACAATTCATTACCCTGAGACACGAGCGTCCGGCAGTAGGTTTCGAGATCAGCCCAAGGCCCTTGATTATTGTTAGGAGCCTGGGGAACAAAGTTCGTCATCAGGAATGTGGACGAATTATCCGGAACGCTCGCTGTGCGGTCCGCTGACGGACACATATGACCGCGGTCAAAGCCTGAGCCGGAATAATCGTTTGCCTGAACCTGATACCAACCTGCCGGTAGTGACGTATCGGGACGGTAATCATCCTGCCGAGGTGTGCCGCCAAGCCAAGCGTCATCGAGATGCCACGCAACCCAATTCGGTATGCCTTTGTCACGATGATAGGACAGAACATATTGTGGCTTATCAATCAAATAATTTGTCGGCTGATTGACGTTTGTCGTTGCATTCGACGGATTACCCATTGTTATATTAACGTTCGAGGGCGTGGGTGTTCCGGTCGCTGTATTTGTCGCGGTGCTTGTCGGGGTGCTAGTCGCGGTATTCGTGGCTGTGTTCGTCGGAGTACTTGTTGCCGTTGCCGTCGCTGTATTGGTGGGCGTTCCCGTTATGGTTGGTGTTGCCGTGTTAGTCGGGGTTCCGGTTGCCGTTGGAGTTGCTGTGTTAGTCGGGGTTCCGCCGCATAAATTAGCTTGATCAGAAGTTGGGTTGGAAACCGCATAAGTATTGGTATTGCGATTTCCGCCGGAGCCATTCGGACAACGCTGCATCGATACAACATCGCCGTTTGCGTTTACATTCTCATCCACCTGCGGTTGTCCGCTATTTAGAAGCACCAACAATCCTGCATCATCGGGGTCGCTCGTGTCATACACCAACGCATCACGGAGATTGGCAGTCGTTACAGGCGTATTGATAGGGAAGTCCGAAGCATTCGCCGCATATAAAGCCACGGCATCCGCTCCGTTTTGAAGCACATTTCCTGCGAAAACAATATCAACTCCGGGCACGCCAGTATTGCCAAGAGTAAAGTAACCTTGTGCGTTTGTGCTAAAACCGTCAAGGTCGAACGCCGCATATGATTGATCTGTCGCTCCGTTAAAAAACACTACTACAAGCCCGTCGAGAGGTGAGTTTCCTGCGCCACCGTCAAAAAGTTCAACAAACTCGGCTGCATCTGCACCCGGAGTGTCGGCGTCGACCTCGTTGATGATCACACTAGGCGTTGCGGTCGGAGTGTTTGTTGCCGTTGGCGTATTCGTCGGTGTGCTGGTCGCAGTATTGGTCGATGTCGCGGTTGCAGTATTCGTCGGAGTAAATGTCGCTGTTGCTGTCGCCGTTGCGGTATTCGACGGAGTAAATGTCGCTGTTGCTGTCGCCGTTGCGGTATTTGTCGGCGTAAACGTTGGTGTGAGCGTTGGAGTATTTGTCGCTGTTGCGGTTGGCGTCGCTGCAGTAAGGCTGCTTAGCGTGATCTCATCCAAATTGATACGATTCGTTCCTCCGGAAACTTTGCGGATCTCAAATCGGATAGGCTTTCTGGCAGCGATAGTAAAAGTTGCAATAGTGAGCGACGGGGAACTTGTCGTAACGGTGTTACCAAACTTTTGCCAGGTTGTGCCATTGTTGAGTGATCCCCACAACTCCCAGGTGCTGCTGGCATCTGTTCCGTAAACTGCGTGTTGGATCGAAACCGTGGCTACATTACTTACGTTAAAATTCATCCGGACAACTCCGGCGTTTTGAACGCGGGCTGCAAATGAACCAACTTTGTGATCGTTGGTCAGGCTTCCGGTGAGAGCGTCATCCATATACCAGCTGCCCGTTCCCAAGGTTACATTTGCTGCGGCATAAGACGATTTGCCGCCGGCCTCAAAGCCTTCGTCGAAGATCGTAGCCGCATTCGAGCCGACTCCGATGAATGTAAAAACGTAAATTACAGCTATTGCTGCTATTACCGAATAAATGATGTAATTTCGTTTGACCACGTTCTCAAATTCCAATGCGGGATGCTATAGATTATATACCTATTTCACTCCAATACGAAACCAAATTGTTAAATGACCGTTCCGTCCGCGATGACGGCATTTTTGGGAATGATGATGATCCCGTCGCGGATGTAGAATGACCTGTCATCAGAATCCCGATTATCCGCGCCGTCCTGATTCAGCAATTTGACGTTTTTTCCGATTCGAACATTTTTATCAATGATCGACCGCCGTATTACAGTGTTCTCGCCGATCCCTATATGCGGCGTGTTGGTTGTCATGTTGCCCTGTATCTCTGATATCGATTCGAAAAGATCAGAACCCATAACTATCGAATCCTGAATATCGGCACCTTTATCGATACGGCTGCGAAGTCCGATTATCGAGTTGCGTACGCGAACGCCGTTCAGGATGCACCCTTCGCTGACCATCGAATTGTCTATATCGCAATTGTGCATCTTTGATGGCGGCAGATAGCGGCTGCGGGTGTAGATCGGGGCGGCTGCGTCAAAGAAATTAAATTGCGGCAGCGGCGATGCCAGGTCGAGATTTGCCTCGTAAAAAGCACGGATAGTTCCGATATCTTCCCAGTAGTCTTTGAAAAGATGTGCCTGGACATTATATTTTTCGATCGCGGCAGGAATTATCTCACGCCCAAAATCGACCCAGGAATGATCGGTCTTGAGGAGCTCGACCATTCGATTGTAGTTAAAAACATAAATTCCCATCGACGCAAGAAACGGGCGGCTCGCCGCTTCTTCGGCTGTCAAACCAAAACCAGTTGTATCGACCAGCATGGATTCCAGGGCGTCGCCTTTGGGCTTTTCCCGGAATTCGACGATCTTGCCTTTGGCATCGGTTTTCAACAGGCCAAACTCGGCGGCCTCCTCACGGCGGCACGGGTTAACCGAGATGGTCATATCCGCTTTGGTATCAAAGTGGCGCTTCAGAAAATTGCGATAATCCATTCGGTAAAGATGATCGCCGGATAGAATAAGCAGCGTATCGACACGCCAGTCGCGCAAATGCGGCAGCATCTGGCGAACAGCATCAGCCGTGCCCTGAAACCACTCAGGATTTTCTTTTGTTTGCTCGGCGGCGAGAACTTCGACAAAACCGGTCGAGAAGCTGGAAAAACGATAGGTCCGCGAGATATGGCGATTAAGCGACGCCGAATTGTACTGCGTCAGCACAAATATCTGCGTAATCTCTGAGTTGATGCAGTTCGACACGGGCACGTCGATCAGCCGATAGGTTCCTCCCAGCGGAACCGCGGGTTTCGAACGCTCATGTGTCAGCGGAAACAACCGCGAACCGGCACCACCGCCGAGAATTACCGCAACTACATTGTCGTATTGGCCCATCGCTCTAATTGTAAAATGCACAGTGCATAATGCACAATGCAAAATAAAAGAATGCACAATGCACAATGCAAAGTGCACAGTGAAAATGATGGATAATCCGCTTAAGGTAAAATCATACGCTTTTGCTTTGCGTGTCGTAAAACTTTACAAATATCTCGCATTCGAAGCAAAGGAATTTGTGCTTTCGAAACAGGTTCTTCGGTCAGGAACATCTATCGGAGCTAACATTGCCGAGGGTAATCGAGGACAGTCAAAGGCAGATTTTGTAAATAAATTATCAATTGCTTTGAAAGAGGCTGACGAGACGGAATATTGGCTCAATTTACTTCGAGACGGCGATTTTATTACAGCAGCACAGGCGGAATCGCTGTTAGTCGACTGTCTGGAACTCCAAAAAATGTTGACATCCTCGATCAAAACAGCTAAGAAGACAATGCAAAATTCATAGTGCACGATGCATAATGAAGAAGTGCACATGCCTCTTTATTGTGCATTTTGCATTGTGCACTGTGCACTGTGCATTGAGTTATGTGGTATTGGACTAAAGTTTTGTTTTTGATCTTAGCCGGGGCACTGCTCGTATGGTTTCTCTATGAGCTTGTGACGTTTCCGGCCATTTCGCGTTTGCGGAATGAGAATCCGACGACGACGTCGATGATCGAGTACCGGCTTTCACAGGCGACGGCCGAGGGCCGCGAGCCGCGAAAGTTCATGATCTGGACGCCTATCGAACAGATCTCGCCCAATTTGCAGCGTGCCGTGCTTGCGGGCGAGGACGCACGGTTCTTCTCGCACAACGGTTTTGACTGGGATGCGATACAGAAGGCATGGGACGAAGCGGTGAAAGAAGGCGAAAAAGAGGCACGCGAAGAATGTGAGGCGGAGGCGACGAACAAGCAGGAGAAACAAGACTGTAAGCCAAGCGAGGACGACTGGATACCGCCGATGCCGAGCTTCAAACGCGGTGCCTCGACCATTACGCAGCAGCTTGCCAAGAATCTCTTTCTGTCTGAGGACCGCAATTTTCTTCGAAAGGGCCGTGAGGCCGTTTATACCTACTTCCTCGAACGCGAGCTAACCAAGAAACGCATTCTCGAGATATACCTCAACGTCATCGAATGGGGCGACGGCATTTATGGAGCCGAAGCCGCTTCAAGAGCCTACTTCAAAAAGTCCGCTTCCGACCTCACGCCGAGCGATGCGGCGTTCCTATCGGCAATGATCCCGTCGCCTTTGAATGTTTTTAACCCAACCAAGAACCGAAAACGAGTCGTCCGCCGGCAGAAAGTCATCCAGCGAGGAATGAACTCGATCCGGCTTGATTATCTGGGAAAGTAAGAATGCCTTGACGAAACACACGAAACACGAAACACACGAAAGGCACGAAATAACAAGCTTTCTTCTCACTTCGTGCCTTCCTGCCGTGCTTAGAGTATTACTTCTTGCCTACTAATTTCATTTCATCAACTACCCACTTCGCACCGCCGAATTTTTCGGTGACGAAAAGCACGTAGCGGATATCGACCGATATCGTGCGGTTGGTGTCGTAGTCATAGTAGAAATCGTTGCCGAGGCCTTCGAAGTTGCCGTCGAAGCATATGCCGACCTGTTCGCCTTTGGCGTTGAGGATCGGTGAACCGCTGTTACCACCGATTATGTCGGTGGTTGAGAGGAAGTTAAGAACGACGCTGTCATTCTCACCGTAGCGGCCAAAATCGTGAGCATTTTGCAGATCGACCAGCTTTTGCGGAGCGTCAAAGGGCTTTTCACCCGTGCTCTTTTCGATCATGCCTTTCATCGTCGTGAACGGTGAGCGATATTCCGACTCTCGCGGCGTATAGCCTTTGATATTGCCGTACGTGAAACGCATGGTGAAGTTGGCGTCAGGATACATCGTTGACGTGCCGCGCATCTCTCTCATCGCCTGCATATAGAGCACACGAAGATGATCAATGCTCGCGCCGAATTTTCCCGCTCGAGCCATCATAGCCGCCCTTTCATCGACGACACCCGAGAGAAACGGATGCTTTGTCTGCATTTCGCTCCACGGTATGTCGTAAAAGGACATGACAAATTCCGGCGTTACCTTGGCGTCGTTGATCTCTGCGGCAAAGGCTGCCTCTGCGTCGCGGCGGGCCTTGCCTTTCAAGCCTGCGAATTTTTGATCGTAGGCGGCAAATCTCTGGTCGGCCGGCAGGGCGTCAAAGGCTTTGAAAAAGAACTTGAGCATCTCTCGCTCAAAGACGGGCTCACGTTTTGCAAATGCCGCGCGGACCTCGTCAAGCTTCTTTGCCTTTTGCTCGGCGGTCATTGTCTTACCCTGTTTTACAAATGCTGCAGCGGCAACTAACTGGCCCGATACTGTACCGGAGATCGGATCAGGAAAACGCCTCATAATGACATCGCGCTTTGCCATCGCGTTAGATTCATCGGACAGTGACTTGATGTCCGACAGCAGTGTGCCGTACTTTTTCTGCCGTGCCGGATCAGCGGCTATCCATGCAGCCATTTTCGCTTCCTCGGCTTGACGCTGCTGAACAACACCTGAACGCCTCAGCCGAATGGCACCGCCTTCGAAAACCTTTCGCGAATTGTCATAGGTCGCAACGTCACCTTGCAGGGCAATACGTTTCTCTTCGTCATTTTGTCCGACCAGCCTAAGGGTATCGCCTATGGCCCGCAGCCAACTTCCAAGGAAAGGGAAATTTGCATCGCGTGCGAACGCGATAGACTGGCTCTCGCGGTAACGAGTTGTCCCGCCGGGAAAACCGAGCACAAATACAAAATCATTGTCCTTAAGGCCGCCGATATTCGCCGCTAGATATTTCTTTGGATGGTAGGGGACGTTATTTGGTGAATAATCGGCAGGTGAACCGTCCGGAGCGACATATGCTCTCA
Organism: uncultured Chloracidobacterium sp.; assembly: GCA_964528325.1. Lineage (GTDB taxonomy): Bacteria > Acidobacteriota > Blastocatellia > Pyrinomonadales > Pyrinomonadaceae > OLB17. The sequence goes on from CAZGSC010000033.1 coordinate 22,976, forward strand.
AAAAGGTGAAATCACCGGTATGGCGTGTCCATTCGAAATTGTCAGGGTCTCCGCCAAAAACGCCAATATTGCGAGGCGGAGCGTAAACCATTCGGATGTCCTTGATCTCAGCGGTCTGGTAGAGATAGTAAAAGAAACCGCTCGAGATCGCCTGAATGACGATCTTTGAGCCGCTTGGTGCCTTTGCCTGCTCTGCATCGGTGAGGTCTTTTGTGTTTTTCTTGATCGCGTCTGCAAGCTCTTTGCCCGAAAGGTTTTCCGTGCCGGCTTTGATCTTTGCGGTCACATCTTCAATGCGCTGAGTGAGTGTGATCGAATATGGCTTCTCACCGTCCTTTGCCTGAAATTCTCCCGCTCGGCTGCCGGCATTAAAACCCGTTTCCACAAGGTCTCTGTCCGGAGTTGAGTTTGCCACAAGTGCGTCAAACCCGCAGTGGTGATTGGTCAGGATAAGCCCGTCAGGCGAAACAAACTCGGCCGAGCATCCGCTGTCAAGACGGACAATAGCATCCGTCAAACCGCCGCCGCCAGGATTGTAGATCTCACTGGGTTTAAGCTTGAGTCCTTTCTTTTTTAGCGTTGCTGCCATGCCGGCTATCTGGTCCGGCGTGTACATGCCTTCATCGTAGGCAAAGACAAACGTAAAATTGGACAAACATATCGCGATCAATATCGCGAATGAAAACAAACGGTTATTTTTAAGTTTCATAAGAACAT
>CAZGSC010000034.1:0-23657 GCA_964528325.1 uncultured Chloracidobacterium sp.
TAATTCGATCTGAAAGGAACCGGTGGATCATATCCGCCGGTTTTCTTTTTGCTGGCAGCTCTTCAAAAACCTCATCTCACGTTGTATTTGACTGGAAATCGAACCGTTTTCGCTCTTTATTAGTGCGGCAGACCATATAGATTTGAAAGTGTATCCAAAAGGTATGAGGCCGCAAAAGTTAGCCACAGAAGGCGGCACAGTTTTGCACGGCAAGGTCGCAAAGATCTCCGCCAATGGACGATCTTTGTCCAACGGCTTTAATTGGACATCAACCGTCAAAGATCATATCCAACTCATAAGGCCGCATCAGTGGGTCAAAAACGGTTTCGTTCTCATTCCGGCATTTTTTGGCGGCAAGGCCGGCATGTTGTTTACAAGCTACAACCCGGCGTTGGCATTCCTTTCATTCTGTGCGATCGCAAGTTCCGTTTACATACTTAACGATATTTTCGATCTTGAAAAGGACAAGATCCACGAACACAAACGTTCACGTCCGCTCGCGAGCGGTGCCGTATCAGTTCGAGATGCTGTCGTTATGCTCGCACTGCTCGCAGCATTTTCCGCAGCGTTGGCATTGACGGTTGGAACGACGTTCGCATATATTGTCGCAGGCTATTTTGCTCTCAATGTTCTGTATTCGACTTACTTCAAGCAGATTTCGCTAGTGGACATCTCGTTTATCGCGACCGGATTCGTGCTTCGGGTTTTGGCAGGCTGCGTCGCGGCCGACGTCGTGATCTCGAAATGGCTGATCCTGATGACCTTTCTGCTTGCCTGCTGCCTTGCTATTGGAAAGCGCAGAGACGACCTGCTGATGGCAGTTGATAAGACGTCCCTGAGGCCTGCCAATAGCGGATACACGCTGAGGTTCGTCGATACATGCCTCGTGATCTTGGCGTCAACCACCATCGTTTGTTATGTGATGTACACGGTCTCGGAGGAAGTCGTTCACCGTCTTAATTCCGATAATGTATATCTAACTTCTGTCTTTGTTGTTATCGGCATTTTGCGGTTTCTACAGATCGCGATCGTCGAAGAAAAAAGCGGTTCACCTACGCTGATCCTGTTGAAAGATAGGTTGATACAAGCAATGATCGGCCTGTGGTTTCTTGCCTTCTTAGTTCTTCTGTACGTGTCAAAGTAGCGAAACTTCCCTGACAGCATCCTCAAGAGTCGTGATCTTGCCATCCAACTGCAGCTCATAAACCGCATCAAGTATCTGCTTAAATTTCGGCCCCGGCGTCATTCCAAGCTCGATCAAATGGCGGCCCATCAAGATCGGCTCTGGCGCCTTCTTTTCGATCTGCAGTTCACGTACTTTTTCGATGAACCATTCCTGAGCTTCTGATCCAAAGTGTTTCTCCGGCGGCAGCCAATCAGGATTGCGTCCAAGCGAGTCGGCCTTTGCAACGCGATAGAGCAGGTCGGCCTCGACCTTGCGCGCAAGCCTGCGAAACGCACCATCGCCGACAGGCGACTTTGCCTTGTAATATTCACCGGGCTTCAGATGATAGCGAACGAGTTGAACAACCTGATCGCGAACATCAAAACCGCCGAGAGTGAAAATGCCGAGCGTATCTAGAAACGACAGCGTCGGCTCAACGCCTGCTTCGTCGTGCCCTCGCGAACGCGTGCGGCCATCAACAAACTCAGTCGTTGGCGGCTTGCCGAAATCATGCGCCAATGCGCCGAGCATCACGGCAACTTGTCGCGCGTGATCAAGCTCGTCGATCAACTTTCGAGCTTCATCGACGACCATCAGCGTGTGAACATCGACATTGCCTTCGGGATGCCATTCAGGCTCCTGCGGAACGCCGATCAGAGCCTCCATTTCAGGAAATATCTGCGCGACGACGCCAAGATCGTAAAGCCACTTCAACCCGATCGACGGCCGCTGCGCCTGAAGCAAGAGTTTTTCCAATTCGCCCCAGATGCGCTCTTTCGGAAGATCGGTAACATCGATCTGCTTGCAAGCCTCGACGGTCTCTTCGTCGATATCAAACTCAAACCTCGCCGCAAACTGCGCCGCTCGAAGAACGCGCAAACTGTCTTCGCCAAATGTAATGTCATCGACCATTCGCAGAATTCTGCGTTCAAGGTCGGCTCGCCCGTCAAATGGATCAACGATCTCGCCCGTCAACACATCTTTCAAGATCGCGTTTATTGTGAAGTCTCGCCGCCGGCAAGCGTCCTCGAACGACATATCCGGATCGCCTTCGACCACAAAACCGCGATGGCCGCGTGCAGCTTTGCGTTCACGTCTTGGGATGGAAACATCAAGGTCGTCGCCGAGTTTATAAACTGCAAAAGCTTCACCGACAACATTCACCTCGCCCGCAATGCCGGCTGTAACAATAAGTGCATCCAGTAACTCGCGCAGCCTTTCGGGCTGAATGCCGTACACCTCGACATCCCAATCCTTCGGCTCAATGCCCATCAGCTCATCGCGAACACAGCCGCCGACAAGCATCGCCCGTCCGCCCGCTTCGCAGATCGTCTCTGCCAAATGCACAATTTTTTCCGGCATCAACATGAGCGTCATTAATATTGCTTTACAATACTAACGCAGTGCGATATTATTTACAAATGCCGATCCTGTCATTCAAATGTTCCGACACGGAAAGTTTGTTTAGCGGGAAACGGATTAGGCGTTTTGTCAATATTGAATCGGTTGCTATGCGTAAATTGGCGATGCTGAATAGGGCCGGACGATTGGACGATTTGAGGGTGCCTCCGGGCAACCGTCTTGAAGCACTAAAGGGCGACCGGCGAGGGCTATACAGCATTCGCGTAAATGATCAGTTTCGGATCTGTTTTGAATGGTCGCCGAGCGGCCCGGCGAAAGTTGAGATCGTCGATTATCACTAATGGAGAATGCTATGCGTAAAGTTCCTTACCCGCATCCTGGCGAAATACTATTGGAAGAATTTCTAAAACCAATGGGTATCACTCAATACCGGCTCGCAAAAGAGATCGGTGTTCCCCAGCGTCGCATCGGCGAGATCGTCGCCGGCACTCGCTCAGTTACAGCAGACACAGGTTTACGTCTTTCCCGTTTTTTTGGAATGTCCGACAACTTCTGGATCGGCCTCCAGATGGACTACGACGCAGCTAATGCGAAGGACGGATTAAAGCAGACGCTCGCAAAAATCAAACCTTGGAAACTCGCTGAAGTGTAGCCGCGCGGCCAGTTAAGTGGCACTTGCAGTTAAAGTTTTGCGTATTTTCATTGGCTCTAGTATCGCCTTGATCACGTCGGACTTATGGTTAATCGTCAGGTGATCGAAAACGGTCCCTCCTGCTGAGATCAAGATTTGCCCCTTTTCGTATGTGAACAAAATGGCTCGATCGCAGACCACCGACTCATGCTGACTGGCTAGAGAATATTCGTAGATTTCTATTTTGTTTACAATCGTCCAGTCCCACGTGTTTATCGTCGAAACATGTTCAAGCGCCCAACCGGAAGGACCGTTTTCATCGGGCGTTACGGAAATGTCCTTCGGTTTTCCGGCTAGAGATACTTTAAGATGAAAGATATCAATAAAATCTTCCAGCGTATCTGACCATCCATTCTCAATAACAACGAAGCTGTGTTTTCCAACGGGGATCGAGACAGAGCTGATGCTTGCGCCTTCACCACCAACACTCAACCATGCCTCGGGAAAGTAGAAACTGACGTTCACTTTACCGATGATAAGGCTAAGAATTTCTTCGGCTTTTTCGTCTAATCTTTGCGTAAGATGATTCATTAAAACCTTCGTAGCATTTACATGGAGCGCAAAACGCTTCACCAACGCGAGGATAAGACAATCAGATCATCCTAAACGTTTCTGCAAATATTCTTTCAGCGCGTCAACCCCTACGCGTTCCTGCTCCCAAGTGTCGCGATCGCGGACAGTTACGGCGTTATCGACCAGCGATTCGTGATCGACGGTGACGCAGAACGGCGTACCGACCTCGTCCTGGCGGGCGTAGAGTTTGCCGATGCCGCCGGTGTCGTCGTAAACGGCACGCATCGAAGGCTGCAGATCGCGTTTGAGTTTCTTTGCCATCGTGACGATCTCGTCGTTGTTTTTGGCGAGCGGCAAAACGGCGACCTTGATCGGAGCGAGAGCAGGCTTGAGTTTGAGAATGACGCGGACCTCGCCTTTGTCGTTGGTCTTTTCGGTGTAAGCGTCCATCATCACCGCAAGCAGCGTGCGATTAACGCCGATCGAAGGTTCAATGATATACGGATAGAAACGCTCGTTCGTCGTCGGGTCGAAGTATGAAAGGTCTTCCGTCGAATCCGGGTTGATCCGCTTCCCTTCGGCGTCTTCGGGCTTTTTCGAATGAACTCGCAGGTCAAAATCCGTTCTGTTCGCTATACCCATAAGCTCGTCCCATTGCTTGGACTCGTCCTCGCGTTCGGGGAAAAAGCGATAGAGAATATCGACCGTGCGTTCGCTGTAATGAGCAAGCTCTTCCTTCTTTTGCTCGTAGTGAAAAAGATTTTCTTTTGAGATGCCGAGCGTCTGTATCCACTCGTCAAAGCCGTCTATCCATTCCTGATGCGCTTCTCCCGCGTCAGCAGGCCGGACAAAATACTCGACCTCCATCTGCTCGAATTCGCGCGTGCGGAAAATAAAATTGCCCGGCGTCACTTCGTTGCGAAAAGCCTTCCCGATCTGTGCGATGCCAAACGGCAGTTTGCGCCTGGAAGTGTCGAGCACGTTCTTGAAATTAACAAAAATTCCCTGCGCGGTTTCGGGCCTGAGATATGCGAGCGCCGTCGGGTCGTCGTCCGCAGATGCGGCACCGACCGTCGTGCGAAACATCAGGTTGAAATCGCGCGGCTCTGTCAGATTTGTCGAACCGCAGCTTGAGCAGATATGCTTGCCGTCGGCGTCGGTGTCGAGCTTGTCCTGGCGCAGACGCGAGTTGCAATCGCGGCAATCGACGAGCGGATCGCTGAACGTATCTTCGTGGCCGGAGTATTTCCACACCATGCGATTCTGGATGATCGACGAATCGAGGCCCTCGATGTCGTCGCGTTCGTAAACGAGCCAGTTCCACCAGCTTTGCTTTATGTTATTGGCAAGCTCAACGCCCAGCGGCCCGTAATCCCACGACGAGCCAAGCCCGCCGTAAATATCCGAAGCCGGAAAGACAAAGCCGCGGCGTTTCGACAGCGATACGATAGTTTCAATATTTGGTGCAGACATATTTTAGACTTGTATAAAATGCTCAGAGAACACATTTAAGGCCGAGATGGTTCTCAAACGGTAGAAAATCGCGGTCATTGTGAAGCAACTCATAACCGCTCATGATACAGCGAGTGGCGATCAAGCAGTCGATCGTTTTTCTTACAGTAATGCCTTGTGCTCGAAGAAAGACATAATTTCTCGCCGCCTCTAATGCCACCGGGACCCCTCCGACAATAACGAAATCGGACAGCCGCAGCAATTTCACGGTTTCATCGAAAACCTTTGGGTCGGTGCAGCCCTGTAAAACCTCGGCGACGACAAGGTCTCCTACCACGACACGCTTTTTGCCTAAAATTGATTCGAGCTTTTTTGTTTGGACGGTTTCCAGATCACGAAGGTAATCGATCCATACACTAGAGTCCACAAAGATCATTTATCAAGCCTCATAGCCTCAAGGTCCCCGTCCCAATGAAATTTGCCTTTTAGCTTTTTCAGCCCCGCCTGACGCCGAAGTTTTATCAGCTCTTTTAATGCAAGATCAACAGCCTCACGTTTTGTTTTTAAGCCGGTGATCTTAAGTGTGTCTTTCATCAGCCGATCATCAATTTCTATGTTAGTTCGCATAATGTGTAAAATTCCCGTACTTATACACATAATAGTTCACCGGCTAATTAGTGTCAACCCCCACCGTGACGCGGAGGTTGAAGGGTGAAAACGGCACTTTGCGCCTTTTTGATGCACAACGGCAGATCGGCCAAAAAAGAGCTTGCTGTTCCAGTCAAAGGGTTAACATTCATTATCGAAAAACGCCTGGTTCAAAATGATACGGACAAGTTCACCTACATTCGCGTCCCAGACGCTCAAAACTGCGTCCCTGGTTAAGCGCTTTTAAGCGTTCCACGGTGTTCCATTTGTTCCACTTCAGGTGGAACGGAACAAGATCTTACAAAAAAAGGACGCATCCGAAGACGCGTCCCTTTTCCCCCTTGAAAAAACAATGTCAATTTAAGGAACAGGCGGAGTCGCTCCCGGCGGAACTACCCAGATGACGACCGTGGTTTTGTTTCGAGCGTCGCCCTGAACCATCCTTATCCTTGCCGGGTCCATACCGCGAGTTCTTACCATATAATCGAGGTAGAATTTTGCGGTCCTGTCATACGGGTTTTTCGCTCCAGGATAGATGATGACGTACATCTGAGCGTCAGGCGTGTTCTGAACCTGGATCACGCAGTTGTCGAGGCGTGCCTTGTCCTGATCGCGATTGCCTGCTTCGAATTCGTCGCATCGAAACGGCGTCGGCGTTGGCGGCAGCTTGCCGACTTCGGTCGGAACCGATATGACCTGACGGCACTTGTTGTCATAGACACTGTCGTTGACATCGAGCTCTGCATCGATAGTCCCGCCGGCCAATCCGGTCGAGTCAACTGTGATCGTCGGCGTCCCGAGGCCGCTCGTGATCTTGCCGTTAGATACCTTCCAGTCATAGCGAAGCGGTATCGGCGCAGTGCCCGAATTGATCGCAGCAAATGTAACCAGATCGCCTTCCATTACTTTGTCCGGCCCTTCGAGATGAAAACGGTACGGGCACGGTGTATTGATAGTTTCCTTAACGACCTTCAGACAAATACATGTCTTGCCGTCGCGGCGGATCTCGATCTCATCTTTCCAGATCTTGCCGTCCGGACCCGTCACCTCTACTGTGTGAAAACCGGGAAGAAGGTAAAATTCAGCCGCAGTGCCGACGCCGCTCATGCCAACCTGCTGTCCGTCAACAATCACCGGATAGGCATCAGGTGTCGTCCTGACACTGAGCGTGCCCATTCCTTTGGGCCGTTTTTTCGCATCTTTATCACCGTTTGCCAACGCGGTCGATATGCCAAGCGTTAACAACAACCCAAGCACGAAAAGAAAATTGTATCTGATTACTCGCATTTTTGTTTTCCTCATCATTTGAGCGAAAAGTCGTTCTTACATTCGCCCGCTGATCGATATAAATCTATTTGTCCTCGTCTTCCGTTTCACCAATACCCTTCTTGCCATATTTGCGGCGAGCAGCGAGGCCGATCGATGCCAGTCCTGTACCAAAAAGCAGGATCGTGACGGGTTCCGGAACAGGCTGCGGGGGTGTCGGCGATGGCGGAGGTGTCATCGGCGTCGGTGTAGGCGATGGCGTGTGCGGTGTCGGCGTCTGCGACGGCGTTACCGGGATCGATGGAGTCGGAGTCGGCGTATCGTCATGATGTTTGATAATGATGAACGCGATCGGGATCGCTGCCAACCCTAACAGCGCCCATTTTGGAAAACCACGACGCTCATGATCCGGTTCTTCGCAATCGCAGACGTCGTCTTTGACGATGTCGCTTTTGGTCTCCGTGATCACGCGGCCGTCCTGCGGCGAGGCTCCCTTTTTCTTATCATCATCGTCGTCGCCAAAAAGAAACGAATAGTCGCCCGCAACCTTGAGCTGTGTAAGCGAACCCGTTCCGGATTTGCCCGGCCGCGCGTTTATGACCTGAACAACCTGATCAAATCGGATCGGAGCCGCGTTGATGGTTGTAAAGCCCGCCAAGATCGAAGCCATGCTTATGGCAGAAAGGAGTACCCGAAAGTTAATATTTCTCATGTCTGTAACCTGACTCAAACGGTATCTAAAGCGAAAACAAATGTGTTTTCGCAGTTCGGTTGGCACTCACTGTCGAATTGATTTTTTGGGGCTGTCCAAGAACTATAACAAAGTTGCATCAAAAATGCACATCTTTTTTTCAATTCCCGGGCTGGACTTAGCCAAAATACACAATTTCCCTAAATTCAACACGAAGAAATGGTCAATCACGTCACCTTTCCAGGAATTTTGCATTTTTTTAGATCTATTTTTCGGATACAACGAAAAAGGCTGGCGCCCACATAATAGTGGTAACCAGCCTTATTTTCCTGATTTCGTATATTATTTGTTAGGCTGGGATCCTATTCCTCTTCGGATGCGGCCTTCGATTTTTCCTCAGCAAGAATTGCTTTACGTGAAAGCTTGATCTTGTTGCCTTCCTTGCCGATGCATTTGACCATGATCTGCTGACCTTCTTTAAGTTCGTCGCGAACGTCACGAACGCGGCGGTCGGAGATCTCGGAAATATGCAGCAAGCCGTCGAGTCCCGGAATAATTTCAACAAACGCCCCGAAATCGACTATTCGCGAAACCGTTCCAAGATACGTCTCACCGATCTCAGCTTCGGCAGTCAACGCCTTGATCCTGGCGATCGCCGCCTGTGCGGCTTCGCCGTCGGCTGATGCGATCGAGATCGTCCCATCATCGTCAATGTCGATCTTGGCACCGGTCTCCTCAGTTATCGAACGAATAACCGAACCGCCTTTGCCTATCACGTCGCGGATCTTTTCAGGATTGATCTGCATCGTGATGATACGCGGCGCATACGGCGAAATATCTTCGCGCGGCTCACTGATCGTCTTGGCCATGATGTCGAGAATATGAAGACGGCCTTTCTTCGCTTGTTCCAAAGCCTCCTGAAGGATCATGGCGTTTATCCCGCCGATCTTGATGTCCATCTGCAGGGCTGTGATACCGTCGGCGGTCCCGGTGACCTTAAAGTCCATGTCCCCATAATGATCTTCGGCACCGGCAATGTCAGAAAGTATCGCGTAACGATTGCCTTCCATAACAAGGCCCATCGCAACACCCGCGACCGGCTTCTTGATCGGAACACCTGCGTCCATTAGGCTCAAAATTCCGCCGCATACCGAAGCCATTGACGATGAACCGTTAGATTCTGTAATGTCCGAAACAATACGGATCGTGTAAGGAAAATCTGCCTCATCGGGCAAAACCGACATGATCGCACGTCGTGCGAGATTGCCGTGGCCTGTTTCACGCCGTGAAGTTCCGCCGAATCGACCGGTTTCACCAACCGAATACGGCGGAAAATTATAGTGCAGCATGAACCGGCGATCGATGGTACCTTTCTCCAGATCGTCCATGAACTGTCCATCCATTTTCGTGCCAAGCGTAGAAGTGACTATAGCCTGTGTTTCACCTCGGGTGAATAACGCGGAGCCATGAACTCGCGGCAGCCAGCCGACTTCGCAGTTGATAGGACGTATCTCTGAGAACTTTCGCCCGTCAGGCCGGCGTTTATTGCCAAGCATGTCCTCGCGAAAGATCTTTTCCTTAAGCTCGCCAAAGGCTTTTCCCGCCGTCGCACGAGCACCTGGATCGTCCTCGGGATAACTTTCGACGACCTCTTTCTTTAGTGCATCGAGTCCAGCATAGACCTCGATCTTGTCACGGCCAGTCGAGTCAAGGGCCTTACGCAGCTTGTCCGTCCAGGTCTTTTCCACATCAGCAACGATGTGCTTATCCAAAGCTGGAACCTCAAATACACGCTTCTCAATTTTGAGTGCCTTGCCGAGTTCTTTCTGCCATAAGCAGAGTCGTTTGATCTCACGGTGGCCAAGCATAAGAGCTTCGACCATGATGGTCTCATTAACCTCTTGTGCCTCACACTCAACCATACAGATCGCTTCTTCGGTACCGGCGACGATGAGATCGAGTTCGGATTCGCGGCGTTCGTCGTATGTTGGATTGATCAGGTATTTGCCATCGATCAGACCAATGCGGACACCGGCAATTGGATTCTCAAAAGGAATGTCCGAAAGATAAAGTGCACACGAAGCACCCGTAATCGCGATCACGTCAGGATCGTTCTCGGCATCGGATGATATGACCGAGGCAACTATCTGCGTTTCAAAACGATAGCCGTCTGCGAAGAGCGGCCGAACCGGGCGGTCGATCATCCGGCAAGTGAGCACTTCCTTTTCTGAGGGGCGACCCTCGCGTCGGAAGTAGTTTCCGGGAATGCGTCCGGCTGCAAATGAATTTTCACGGTATTCGACCGTGAGCGGAAAAAAATCAAGCCCCTCTTTTGCTGTACGTGCACTAACGGCGGCAACGAGCAGCATTGTATCGCCATAGCGAATTACGACCGAACCGTCGGCCTGTTTGGCAACCTTGCCTGTTTCTACGACCAGATCTTGGCTGCCAAGTTTGATCGATTCATTCAAATATTTTTTTGTCATTATTTATCCTCTACAAAAACAAAGACGAAAGAGCGTGCCGTGAAGCCCTTTCGTCTTACGAAAACTACTGGTTTTAACGATGATCTTCTTTTGTCCGACGGCGTTTTGTGCTGTCACGTTCAGCAACCGAGCGGCAAATTCTTCGCGAAGATCTCTTTTTCTAACAAGCCCGAAGCGGCCTAATTGACTACCTTCTCAATCCTAATTTCTTAATAATCTCATGATATTCATTGATATCACGGCGCTTGAGGTAATCAAGCAATTTCCTGCGACGAGAGACCATTACAAGCAGCCCGCGGCGGGAATTATTATCTTTTTTATGCACCTTGAAGTGCTCAGTCAGTTCATTAATGCGCTGCGTCAGCAACGCTATCTGCACCTGAGACGAACCCGTATCTGATGTATGAGTTTTGTAATCGCCTACTATCTTTTCTTTTAGTTCTTTTACTGTCGCCATGTCTTGCTTATTCGGCCTCTCCTTTTGCTCACAGTAACTCCGCTCATTTGAAGCGGTAACCGCGAATTTTTTATTACTGAAAACTACTAACTGTCAGGTTAAAAGTGATCTCTATAATTATCCACTATTAGCCTTTATCTATCAACTCTTGCATTTAGCTATCCGTCACGTCGTACTTGAACTCTTCCATGAACTTCGTCGAAAAATCTCCTTTTCGAAAGTTTTCGTCCGCCATGATCTTTCGATGCAATGGAATCGTTGTCTTGATGCCTTCTACGACCATCATGTCAAGGGCACGCTGCATGCGAGCGATCGCAAGTTCGCGCGTACGAGCGTGGACGATCAATTTTGCGATCATCGAATCATAATACGGCGGAACGACGTAGCCCGGATAAACAGCCGTATCGACACGAACTCCGGGACCGCCCGGAATGTTGAACGCAGTTATCTTGCCAGGACTGGGCGTAAACTTGACCGGATCCTCAGCATTAATGCGGCATTCGATAGAATGCCCGACGATCTGAACATCATCCTGCGTGTATCCGATATTTTCGCCGCTAGCGATCCTGATCTGATTGCGAACGATATCAGCAAGCGTCACCATCTCAGTGACCGGATGCTCAACCTGAATTCGCGTGTTCATTTCCATGAAATAGAAACTGCCGTCTTCATCAAGCAAAAATTCAAATGTTCCCGCGCTTGAATAGCCGATCTTTTTGCATGCCTTGACTGCAACGGCTCCCATTTTGTCGCGAAGCTTCTTTGAGATGACAGGAGACGGAGCTTCTTCGAGCAGTTTCTGATGGCGACGCTGGATGGTGCATTCACGTTCGCCGAGTGAGATCGTATTGCCGTGTTCATCAGCTAAGACTTGTATCTCAATGTGCCTTGGACGTTCTATATATCGTTCGATATAGACGGATCCGTTCTTAAAAGCAGCCAAAGCTTCAGTCTGCGCGGTTTCGAGGCCGTTTTCAAGTTCCTCTTCTTTTCGGACGATCCTCATTCCGCGTCCGCCGCCGCCTGCTGCGGCTTTTATGATAAGAGGGAACCCTATTTCGAGGGCAAGTTTCTTAGCTTCGTCGGCAGATTCGATAGGGTCCGGACTTCCGGGCAGGATCGGGACGCCTGCGGCAGTCATTGTACGCCTTGCCTCGACCTTGTCGCCCATCATCGCGATCACATCAGCCCGCGGCCCGATAAACTTGATATTGCAATCCTCGCAAATTTTTGCGAATGTCGCCGACTCCGCCAAAAAACCATAACCCGGATGAATTGCGTCGGCATTCGTGATCTCAGCGGCGCTGATGATTGCCGGAATATTCAGATAGCTTTCCGCCGAAGACGCAGGCCCGATGCAAAGAGCTTCGTCAGCATATCGCACATGCAAAGCTTCGCGGTCGGCTTCAGAATGAACGGCGACGGTCTTAATTCCCATCTCCTTGCACGTCCATATGATCCGGCAAGCGATCTCGCCGCGATTTGCTATCAAGATTTTCTTGATCTCACGCATAAAGATTTAGCCACGAATTACACAAATGGCACGAATAAAGAAGTTCCAATAATTCGTGTTATTCGTGTTATTCGTGGCTGATTTCTCTTATTTCTTGACTCCGAATAGTGGCTGGCCGTATTCGACCGGCTGGCCATTCTCAACGTAAATCTTTACAACCGTCCCGGAAACTTCCGCCTGAATTTCGTTCATCAATTTCATCGCTTCGACGATACAAACCGTCGTTTCCGGCGAGACGTTGCTCCCTTCGCTTACGTACGGATCTTTGTCCGGGCCCGGCGAGCGATAAAAAGTTCCAACTATCGGAGAAGTGATCTTATGAAGCCCTGCGTCAGCATCGACTGATTCAGCGACATGTTCGACAGAAGCGATAGATACGGGTGCAGCGGCTACCGGTGCAGCAACAGGTGCTGCCAGCATCGGCACATTTGTCATCTTACTCAGGCGAACACGGATATTCTCATTCTCAAACTCAAAATCCGTAAAGCCGTGCTCGATGACGAGATCTGCGAGTTCACGCAGTTCATCCATGTTAAAGGATGGATCGGCTGCTTTTTGTTTCTTTGAATCGCTGCCGTTCTTTTTCTCAACCACTATATCCCCGTCCTTTGCCTTTGCTGAAGCCGATGTCTCGCCCATTTTGTAGAGCCTCCTCGCGTCTATTAGCCTTTGGCGGCCATTTCTCGCGGATTATCCACTAATTCGATCACCGCCATTTCAGCATTATCGCCCTGGCGGCGACCAAGTTTGATTATGCGCGTATAACCGCCGTTACGGTCTTTATAGCGCACGCCGAGCTCATTGAAAAGTCGCTGAACAGCTTTTACGCCTGCAGTTCGCTCGATCGGCTCTTTCGCTTCGCCCTTATTGCCACGAAATCTGCTCTGCTGAGATTTGAAAGTGCTATTGCCTGCGTGGAAAAACCGAGCTGCCTGGCGACGAAGATGTACACCTCGAAGAACAGCGTCATCGCCGGTAAGATTCTGGGCTTTTCTTGCCATGGTTATGGCCTTTTCGATGAAGGGCCTCAGCTCTTTTGCTTTCGGAACAGTCGTGACGATATGTTCCTTATCGGCATTGATCAACGAAGTTGCCAAGTTGCGTAGCAGCGAAATTCGATGCGACGTCGTTCGGCCCAATTTTCTGTGTGCTTTTAAGTGTCTCATGTTGCCAAAAAGACCTAAAGGACCCATAAGCCCTTTAGGTCGTATATGTCCTATTAATCTAGATCGCGCCCACCAGAGCCAGGGATCGGATTTCCCTGTTCGTCAAAATCCATTCCAAAATCGAGGCCCATTCCGTGGAGCAGGTCTTTGATCTCGGTAAGCGATTTCTTACCGAAATTCTTGGTGCCGAGCATATCCTTTTCACTGCGGCGGATCAGATCTCTGATCGAACGGATGTCAGCATTCTTGAGGCAATTGTAAGAACGAACCGACAGCTCAAGTTCATCGACCGATTTATCCAGCAGATCGTTCCGCATCAGCGGAGGACGAGCGATATCCTCGTATTTATATTCTTCTTCTTCCTCTTCGAAATTGATGAAGATCGACATATGATCCTTAACCAATTTCGCAGCCAGCCCGATCGAATCTTCCGGCTTGACCGAACCATCCGTCCAGACCTCGATCGTCAGACGGTCATATTCCGTATTCGATCCCTGTCTGGTCTTTTCGACGTTGTAATTAACCTTTTTGATCGGCGTATGCACCGCGTCGATGGGAATATATCCAACCGAAAGGTCTTCGTCGTTGTTGAACTCAGCCGAAACGTAACCGCGGCCTTGCTTAAGCCGCATTTCTACGTTCAATTTACCACCGGCACTGATCGTCGCAATGTGAACATTAGGATCGAGGATCTCAACATCCCCATCAGCCTCAATATCAGCGCTAGTAACTGTTCCGGCTCCCTTTTTGCTGATTGAGAGTGTTTTAACTCCGCCGCCATTCAATTTAAAAGGGATCTGCTTGAGGTTTAAGATAACGTCTGTTGCGTCTTCGACAACGCCCTTGATCGACGAGAATTCGTGCTCGACTCCTTCGATCCTAACGGCCGTAATAGCAGCACCTTCAATAGACGAAAGCAATGCACGGCGAATCGAATTACCAATCGTTGTGCCGAATCCGCGTTCAAATGGTTGTGCGTAAAATTTTCCGAATCTCTCAGTCAATGTCTCGGTATCAACATTGAGGCGGCTCGGCATTTGAAAATCTGTCCAATTATTGCTTGTCATAATTTGTTCTTCTTAATAGTTTCTACGAGTGGCCTTGTCCCCGATTCGAGCTTAGCAAGAACGGACTTTCATGAACCGGCTACTTCAGCCACTCTGGTGTTATTACTTACTGTAAAGCTCAACGATAAGCTGCTCGTTGATATTTGCGTCAATATCCTGGCGATTCGGCAGCCCCGAAACCACCACTCGCGGATCTTTTCCGTCAGCACTCAGCCATGCTGGGCGGCCTCGCCCAACCGCTGTGGCCCACGCTCCTTCAACGTGAGCGTTCTTTTGTGAGCGGTCCTTGACGGCGATAGTGTCTCCGGCTTTCACCTGAAATGAAGGGATGTTGACCTTTCGTCCATTGACCGTAACGTGTCCGTGATTTACAAGCTGGCGTGCCTGACGGCGTGAAGTGGAAAAACCTGAACGATATACAACGTTGTCGAGACGGCGTTCGAGCATAAACAACAAGTTCTCACCCGTAACACCTTTCTGACGACGCGCTTTTTCGAAATAATTGCGGAATTGCTTTTCGAGAATAAAGTAAATACGCTTTACCTTCTGCTTCTCGCGAAGCTGTTCGCCGTAACCGGCAAGCATCTTGCGCCTGGCGGCACCGTGTTGTCCCGGCGGGTTTGTTCCCCGTTTTTCAATAGCGCATGAGGGCTTGAAACATCTGTCGCCCTTCAAAAATAATTTTCCACCTTCGCGGCGGCAAAGCCTGCACACCGCATCTCTATATCTAGCCATTAATTTATTCCTGCCTCCGTGTATTTAACGGAAAAGTTTACGAGCCGGAGCCCTTCTTCCTTTCGATAGTTATCAAAAATTTCAAATCTCAAATCAGAAATGAAAAAACTCAGACCCGTCTGCGTTTCGGGGGACGGCATCCGTTGTGCGGGATCGGCGTCGTGTCGCGGATCGACGTAACGCGAATACCAGCCTGATTGATCGCCCGGATCGCCGACTCACGGCCGCCGCCCGGGCCTTTGACCCGAACCTCGACCTCACGCATGCCCGCATCCTGAGCTTTACGAGCAGCCTCCGACGCAGCTTGCTGCGCCGCAAACGGCGTTCCTTTTCGCGAACCGCGAAATCCGCGTGCACCAGATGAAGACTGCGCCACGAGGTTCCCTTCGGTGTCCGTTATCGAGATCATCGTGTTATTGAACGAAGCCGCGATGTGGACGATCCCGATAGGAATGATCTTCTTCTCTTTCTTCTTAAAAGTCTTCTTTTTCGTTGCTGCTGCTTTTGCCATATCTATTTATTTACTTCTTGCCTGGTGCTTTCTTCTTGGCCACTGCGGCTTTACGAGGACCTTTTCTTGTTCGAGCATTGGTGCTGGTGCGCTGTCCGCGAACCGGCAGGCCGCGGCGATGACGGAGGCCGCGATAGCAGCCGATGTCCATCAACCGCTTGATGTCCATTTGAATGCGCTTTCTGAGATCGCCTTCAATGTCGCCTTCCGTATCGAGAAGCGTACGGATCTTATTAAGATCGTCCTCGCTAATATCCTTGATCCTGGTGTTGATATCAACACCTGCCTGACCGAGGATCGCCGTTGCGCGCGATTTACCCACACCGTATATGTAGGTCATTCCAATTTGTGCCCGTTTATTGGGCGGTAGATCTACTCCTGCTACACGAGCCATAATTTCTCCTAAAACTACCCTTGACGCTGTTTGTGCTTAGGATTCTCGCAAATTACACGCACAATTCCTTTGCGGTGTATCACCTTGCATTTGTCGCACATTTTCTTTACTGACGGCCTGACTTTCATCTTTTTATACCTGTCCTACTTATAGCGATATGTGATCCGTCCGCGTTTCAGGTCATAGGGCGATAATTCAACTAAAACCTTGTCGCCCGGCAATATTCGGATAAAATTTTTCCTCATTTTTCCCGAAATATGAGCCAAAACCTCATGCTGATTATCGTCAACGGCAACCTTAAACATTGCATTCGGCAGTGTTTCCAGCACTGTAGCCGTGACTTCAATCGCCTCTTCTTTAGACATACACAACAATGCCAACCGATTGAATAGTTGAGCAAACCAATAATTTTAGACCTAGTTCATCCTTTTTTCAAGTCAAGCAGACACGGTTTCTGCATTCCCGCTCCGCCTCTGACGTTTTTGCTCCCTGGTAAGCGTCAAAATTTCAGGCCCATCGTCCGTAACAGCAAGCGTATGTTCGGCATGCGCCGACGGCTTACCGTCAAGCGTAACCACCGTCCATTTATCGCTAAGCGTCTTTGTTTCATGCGTTCCGAGATTCAACATCGGCTCGATCGCGAAACAATAGCCGGCCCTAATGCGCTCTTTTGTCCCCTGCCGCCCGTAATTCGGTATCTGCGGCGATTCATGCATAGCTCTTCCAATGCCGTGGCCTGTGTAATCACGCACAATACCGTAACCAAATTTCTCTGCATGCTGCTGAACCGCCCACCCGATGTCGCCAACCCGATTGTTCACACGGCAGGCCTGAATCCCAAACTCCAAACACTCATCCGTTACACGAATCAGTTGTTTAAGTTCATCAGTTATCTCGCCAACCGGCACCGTCATCGCAGTGTCGCCAACAAATCCCTGATAGGTCGCCGCCATGTCCAAAGAAACAATATCGCCTTCATTCAGCGGATCTTTCTTTGAAAAACCGTGGACGATCTCATGGTTTACAGACGCGCAGATCGCATAGGGAAAACCATGATAACCGATAAACGTCGGGATCGCTCCGGCGTCTCGTATCATCTTTTCGGCCGCGTTGTTCAAGTCCATCGTCGAGATTCCTGGTACAACCATGCTTCGCAAAGATTCGCGAACCTCGGCGATCAACTCGCCGACGGCTCGCATCTTATCAAGATCTCTTGCTGACTTTGCAATTATCATCTGGGTGCTAAACAGGCATCGAAACGCCTCAAATAAGCTCATCCAACTCGCTATAAATATCCTCGATCTCGCCTGTTCCGTCAACTTTTTTTAGGCGTCCCGACAGGTCGTAATATTCGAGCAAGGGCTTCGTCAATTCATCGTAAGTCTCCAGCCTCACCATGACCTTTTCCTCTGAGTCATCGGCCCGATGGTCGAGTTTGGTTTCCGGATGATCGTCACAAAAACCCTCATTCTTGGGCGGCTTCGAATAAATGTTATAGATCTCGCCGCAAACCGGACAGCTTCTGCGTCCCGTTAGGCGTTTCATCAACTCATCACGCGGAACGTCAACCTCAACCGCTTGAATTTCCTTTCCCTGCTCCCTGGCAAGTTCTTCGAGCTGTTCTGCCTGCACTGCGGTTCTTGGATAACCATCCAGGACAAAGGTGCCGGCTGTGTCCGGTTTCAACGTGCGTTCACGTACGATCTTATAAGTAAGGTCGTCAGAAATGAGTTTGCCAGAAGCCATGATCGCCTGCACTTCGCGAGCAAGCGGCGTTTCGAGCGTTTTCATCTCGCGGAACATATCACCTGTCGAGATCTGAGGAATCGAGCGGCGTTCTTGCAACAGCCTAGCCTGTGTCCCTTTGCCCGCACCCGGAGCACCTATCAAAACAATGATCTTGTCCATAAAACTGTATGCCACAGAGAACTAAGAGATCACAGAGGAAGTTGATTTCTCTGTGACCTCTGAGTGCTCTGTGGCTAATTCTATCTAAGCCCGTCTGCCGCGCAGTCGCGAACCGGCTCCAAGGAATCCCTCGTAATTGCGCATCACAAGCTGAGCTTCTATCTGTGAGACCGTGTCCATCGCCACACCTACAAGGATCAACAGTGAGGTGCCACCAAAATAAAACTGGTACCCTAACCCCGTTGGTATCCAACTCAACCCAGGTGTCGAAGTCAAGAAGTTATCGATTGCCGGGCCGACAAACGGTAATCGTGCGACCTTAAAACCGCTGAGAAGCAACTGCGGAGCAAATGCCACGAACGCCAGATACAAAGCACCGACCGTTGTTAGGCGCGTCAGAATAGCGTTCAGATAATCTGCCGTCGGTGCACCCGGCCTGATCCCCGCGATAAAACCGCCGTGCTTTCTAAGATTGTCAGCAACTTCGTCCGTATTAAAAATGATCGTGATGTAAAAGAATGTGAAAACAACGATCAGTGACAGGAACACGAGTTCGTAATACGGATCGCCGCCGTGAAACTGCTGGAAAAAAGCATACACCTTCGACCACGCAGAATCCGGATTTGCTGGATCAGCCGGGAAAGCCGAGAACAATGTCTGCGGCATCGCAAGCACGCTCGAGGCAAAGATCACCGGAATAACACCGCCCATGTTGATCTTTAGCGGAAGACTCGTTTCCTGGCCGCGAAATGTTTGATTGCCGACACGCCGACTGGCGTAGCTGATAGCTATATTTCGCCTTGCCGATTCGACATACACGATCAAAGCTATCAACGCAATTAACACGAAGATCAGGAAAATGACGCCAACAAGCTGCAAAGGGTCACCGGAACCAACGCGTTCCGATATCTGCATAAGTCCTCGCGGCAAGCCGATGACGATACCGGCAAAGATCAGAAGCGAGATGCCGTTACCAACACCGCGCTCGGTGATCTGTTCACCAAGCCACATGACAAAGATCGTTCCCGTCGTAAGCGTTATCACGATCATCGCTGTCGCCCACCACGTTTCCGGAATGATTTGGTTGCGGCTGAGCCACGTCGATACGAAAAATGTCTGAACCGCACAAAGAACGACGGTTGAATACCGCGTCCACTGATTCATTTTTTGCCGTCCGACCTCACCTTCTTCCTGAATTTTCTTCATCGCCGGCGAAAGGACGGGCAAAAGCTGCATGATGATCGACGCAGTGATATAGGGCGTGACGCCGAGAGCAAAAACCGAAATGGTGCGGAAATTACCGCCAGAGAATAGATCGAGTACGCCGAGAAGCGTGCCCGCAACTTCACCCCAGACCCTTTCGAGCTGCGCCTTATTGATGCCAGGTGCCTGAACGTGCGCACCCAAACGATAAACCGCCAAGAGCCCGAGCGTAAAGAGAATGCGTTTCCGCAGCTCGGGAACCTTGAACATGTTTTGGACAGCGCTAAAAAACTTCTCCATATGTTTGGTATGAGTGACGCCTCTGAACTAAGCCGCAGCCTCTGCGGCCTTCGCGATCACCGTTGCGGTGCCGCCCGCCTTTTCGATCTTTTCCTTCGCAGTTTTTGTGAACCGGTGCGATGATATCTTTAACGATTTAGAAACATCCCCGGTTCCAAGTATCACGAGATCATGCTTTGCCTTCTTGATCAGGCCGCGTTGGTGGAGTATCTCCGGCGTGACCTCGTCACCAGCCTTGAAATTCTCCTCTATCTTGCCGAGGCTGATCTCGATCCACTGCTTCTTAAAAATGTTTGTAAACCCGCGCTTCGGCAAACGACGCTGCAAAGGCATCTGTCCGCCTTCAAAACCCGGACGGCTAGAATAGCCCGAACGCGATTTCTGGCCTTTGTGCCCCTTGCCCGAAGTTTTGCCGAGTCCCGAACCGGGCCCGCGGCCAAGACGCTTCTTCTTATGCGTCGAGCCTTTCGCCGGATGTAAATTATTCAATGATAAAGCCATCTTTCCCTCTATTCTACGATCCGAAGCAAATGCGGAACCTTGGCAACAATTCCGCGTGCCGCTGCCGAATCCTGATGAACAACGATCTGGTTGAGCTTTGTAATGCCCAGCGCCTTAATGATCTCTTTTTGCTTTTTGGCGTAACCTATCATGCTCCGGTAATACTGGATCTTGATCTGTCCGCCGTCGTTTGTTTCTGCCTTCTTTGCCATAACTCTAGTTCAACTCTTCGACCTGTTTTCCACGTAGCCGGGCAACTTCGAGAGGATCTTTCATTCTCAACAGCCCGTTAAACGTCGCACGGATCACGTTGTGAGCATTGTTTGATCCAAGGATCTTCGTGCGAACATTATGCACGCCCAGACTTTGCAGAACGGCACGAACTGCTCCGCCCGCAATAACGCCGGTTCCCTCGGCAGCTGGCTTGAGCAAAACTCGTCCCGCACCATATTGGCCGATCATTTCATGCGGCAGCGTGCCGTCGATGAGCGGAACGCGAATAAGATTGTTCTTAGCGGACTCGACCGCTTTCTTGATCGCATTCGGCACTTCTTTGGCTTTTCCCGTACCGAAACCAACGTGTCCTGCCTCATCGCCGACAACCACAAGCGCTGCGAACGACATATTCTTACCGCCCTTCACGACTTTGGTAACGCGATTGATCGAGATAAGCTGATCCTTAAGAATCAAGCCGCCCGGAGCTATTTTCTGTTTATTCTTCATTACTTTCTTGCTTTGCTTCTTTTGCAGCCGCCTCGTGCTTATTAAGTCCGGCCTCACGTGTTGCATCCAAAAGTGCCTTTACCCGGCCGTGATAAACGTATCCGCCGCGATCAAAAACAACGCTTGAGATGCCCGCCGCCACCGCTCGTTCTGCAACTGCCTTGCCTACCGTCTTCGCGGCTTCAATATTGCCGCCCGTTTTCATCGCGAGAGCCTTTTCAGTGCTCGATGCGGTTGCCAACGTTTTACCGCTGTGGTCGTCGATAACCTGAGCGTAAATATGGTTGAGGCTGCGGAAAACCGCGAGCCTTGGCCTTTCCGCCGAACCGCGAACTTTCTTGCGAATACGGCTGTGAACGCCCTGTCGGATATCTGATCTGCTTTTCTGTGCCATAACTTTTTAATCAATAATGGTGAGTGATGAGTGGTGAAAGAACTCTTCCATTCACCACTCACCATTAACCATTCTCCATTATTTACCAGTTTTGCCGGGTTTCAATCGGTAATACTTATCCGCGTAACGAACGCCCTTGCCTTTGTAAGCATCAGGCTTGCGAAGACGATTCAATTCTGCAGCAACCTGACCGAGCAGTTGTTTATCAATGCCGCTCAAGGTGATGGTCGTCTGATACTGATTGATCGACGTTTTTGTATTAACTCGCTCGGCTTTTGCGTCAATCCCCGCGGGCAGAGGATATTCGATCGGATGCGAATATCCCAGAGCAAAAACGATCTTCTTACCTTGAACGTCTGCTTTGTACCCGACTCCAACAATATCCAGATCCTTGGTAAAGCCCTCGGTGACACCGACAACGGCATTATTCGCCAAAGCTCTCGCAAGGCCGTGAAACGCCGCCCTGTCGTCACTCGCACGTTCAGCGGTCAATGTCCCGTCCTCTTGTTTGAACGTAACGCCATCAGGTATTGGCGTGCTAAGCGTGCCCTTGGGCCCTTTTACTTCCATTGCCGAATTACTGATCGTCACGGTCACGCCGGACGGTATCGTTATCGGTTTTTTTCCTACTCGTGACATAAATTCACCTTAATAGATCTCTGCCAAAATTTCGCCGCCAACATGCTCTGCACGGGCGCGTTTTCCGCTCATCAGCCCTTTCGACGTCGAAACGATATTCACACCATACCCGCCAAGCACTTTTGGTATCTCGCCGGAACCGACGTAAACACGCCGGCCTGGGCGCGACACCCTAGCCAAATGCGTGATCGATGACGCACCTTTCGCATCATAACGAAGGAAAACGCGGATCATATATTTGACGCCTTCGCCCTTGATCGAAAAGCTGTTGATGTAGCCTTCTTCCTTAAGGATTCGCGCCACTTCCATTTTCAGTTTTGAGCCCGGAATATCAACGCGTGGATGATTCGCTGCTATCGCATTGCGAATCCGCGTGAGCATATCGGCTATTGGATCTGTCATTCTTATTACTCCGTCTTTTGTTTCAGACCTGAAATATAGGATCTGAAATATAAAACTCTCTTACCAACTCGATTTAACGACGCCAGGAATCTGCCCTTCAAGAGCCAGACTTCGCAGCGCAATGCGGGAAATTCCAAATTTGCGCAAATACCCGCGTGAACGACCCGACTGAGAACAGCGGTTACGAACCCTCGACGGGCTTGCATCGCGTGGCATCTTTTGAAGCCTGATCACCGCCGCATCAACCTCTTCCGGAGTCGATTTCGGATCATTGACGATCTTTTTCCACTCCGCACGACGCGTCGAGTAAAGCTTGACCATTTCTCTGCGTCTTTCGTTCTTAACTACTTTGCTTATCTTTGCCATCTTTTTATTGTCTGAACGGCATGCCGAGCGCTTTTAGCAGCGATCGGGCCTGATCGTCAGTTCGAGCCGTTGTAACTATCGAAACATTCATCCCGCGAGTCTTATCTACCTTGTTAAAATCGATCTCAGGAAAGATCAGCTGCTCGCGAATTCCAACCGTATAATTGCCTCTTCCGTCAAAGGCCTTGCCAGAGATGCCGCGGAAATCGCGCACACGGGGCAAAGCTACCGAGATCAAACGATCGAGAAACTCATACATCCGGTCTCCGCGAAGAGTGACCATCGTGCCAATAGCCATTCCCTGGCGAAGTTTGAACGCCGCGATCGATTTTTTTGCTTTTGTGATCACGGGCTTTTGTCCCGTTATCGACTTCAACTCCTCAGTTGCGACATCAAGGATCTTTGCATTGGCACTTGCCTCGCCGAGCCCCATATTGACGACGATCTTTTCGATCTTCGGGATCGCCATCGGATTTTTGATATCAAACTCCTTCGCCAAAGCCGGAGCGATCTCATTCTTGTATTTTTCTTTTAATCTGGCCATTATTCTTGCCTTCCTTTATTTGGGTATCACCGTTAAGGCGTTTCCAAACAATAGATCTACTTTGACTCTTCGACAGGCTCCGCAGGAGCCGTTTCGTCGTCTATCTGTTTCTTCTTCTCGCGTATATACGAAGCACTTTCCGGTATCACTTTGCCGCTCTTCGCAACACGGACCTTTTTACCGTCGCGCAACTCATATTTGACCTTGGTCGGATTGCCCGTTTCAGGATCTATCAAGGCAACATTAGATATGCTTACCCAAGCTTCCTGTTCGATGATGCCGCCTTCGCGGTTCATCTGAGGCATCGGCTTGCGATGACGTTTTACTATCATTGCCCCTTCAACCTTGACCTTTGCATTACGCGCATCTACAGCGATCACTTTGCCGCGATACGGTTGCCGTTTACCGGCGCTGTCGTAGCGGTTGTATTCTTTGCCCGCAATAAATACGATCTGGTCGCCGCGCTTTATCCTGCTTCTGACTGTTCCTGTCTTAACCGCTTTCATCTCTTATATAACCTCCGGAGCGAGGCTGACGATCTTCATAAAATTCTTTTCGCG
>CAZGSC010000035.1:0-23205 GCA_964528325.1 uncultured Chloracidobacterium sp.
GATTGGCAGCAACGACCGATACGATGAACCGGACGATCGCCGAAACGGTATCAAAACGTATTCTCCCGATGATCAGAAAAGGAGCCACCGTTGCCGTGCTCGGCCTGAGCTATAAGCCTTATTCGCACGTCACCGAAGAATCCCAGGGTGTTTATATCGCTCGTCATTTATCAAAGAACGGTATCCGAATTGTCGCTTTTGATCCGATGTCAAGCCAAATGGACATCGAGGAACTGCGGCGGGAAATTGTCGTTCTCGATTCACTCGAAGAATGTCTGGGCCAGGCCGAGGCTGTCCTTATTACGACGCCAGACCCTGTTTTCAACTCCTTATCGGCAAGCGATTTTACTAACGAATGGGCTGAGGTGCTTGTTTTCGATTTCTGGCGAATACTGCGCGACAACCTCGAAGGCCAGCCGCGAATCAAGTACGTCGGAGTTGGACTCAGCGAAGACGATGCGGCAAATACGACGCGTCTCAAAAAGCTCTGGTGGGGCGATGACGATGACGCGATGGGAAAAGCCGGCGAATGAGCAGCAAGCGAATCCGAGTTGAAATTGTTGCACCGGTTCACAATCGAAAAGCGATCACACTTCAATGCTTGCGAAGTCTTTCGAGACTCAATGCTCCGGGATTGATCGCACACGTCGTAATTGTTGACGATGGTTCGACAGACGGAACCGGCGATGCGATCCGCACTGAATTCCCTGATGTTGAGGTCGTAGAAGGCAGCGGCGATCTCTGGTTTACCGAAGGAACTAACGTCGGCGTCCGTGCCGCACTTAAGCACGCCCCCGATTTTGTCCTGATGATAAATGACGACGCCGTTTTCGATCCTGACTTTCTTCGTTTCATGGTCGAAACCGCACAGAAACATCCCCGCTCGATCGTCGGCTCTTTATTGCTGCTTTGGGACACACCGCATAAATTGTTTCAAACATCACCGGTATGGGAAACGTGGTCTGGCGGCTGGCGACACTGGAACTCGCAGACGGTTTGGACGATCCCAGACAAGCCGTGGAAGGTCGATCTGATAGTCGGTAACTGTGTGCTTGTTCCGACTGCGGCTTTTCAAGACGCAGGGTTAATGGATTCGCGACGTTATCCGAATTTCGGCGATGCGGAATTCACCCCGCGATTAAAGCGGCTCGGCTGGCAATTGTTGATCGACCCGCGTGCTCGTATTTTCTGCCAGCCAAATACTCCGCCGCCTCGGGTGCGGAATATGACATTGCGTAAAATGTTCTCGTCTCTCATCCTCGACCTCGGAAACAACCACAACTTGCGGAGACGACTATATGGCAATCTGGCGGGTGCACCATCCAAAATTCAGGGGCTTATCGCCTTCGGTGTTTTTCTTGTCCGAGCGGTGATGGGAAATTCCCCAGAAAACCAAGATCGTCCCGAAGCGCCGTTGAAGGAAACATTTGCGTCTGCAGTTGTAACGTCCGACATAACGGAACATCGGCATTAAAGGAACGATGAGTTAATGCGTCAGATCATATACGCTTGGAATTATCGCGAATGGGGCGGCGCCCAGATATATTTTATGTCTCTGATGAAAGAGGCAAAAAAGTCCTACACTGTCACCGCTTTGATCCCCGCTGACTCGGAACCTAAGATCCGGGAATATCTCGAGTCACTGGAGATCCCGATTGAATATTTGCCTCCCGAATCACCATCGGAAATACGAGATGGGTTAATAGGTAAATTTACGCAGCGTATTGCCATTCTGCGTTCAGAGAGCCGGCTGGTCCGCGACATTCTGACTCGTCCAAATCTTGCAAACACTATTGTTCACATCGATCTTGGTTTTTGGCAGTCTTTTACTTCGCTCGTCAGGCTTTGTATGAAAACCAATATGTTTATGACGGTTCACACAGGCTTGCCGCATTACAAAGGGTGGCGGAAGTGGCGTTGGAAAGTAAAAGGTAAGATCATCAGCCGGTTTTCGAGTTTTCATCTCCTTGCTTCAAATCAAGAGGCAAAAGACAGTTTGAAACCGTACATCGGATCGGAGAAATTTGATCAGGTCGAAGTCACATATTCAGGAATTGATCCTGTTGAGATAAAAGAAGTCACAAAGATCCTTCCTGCAAAAACCGAGACACTAAAACGATATGGACTTCCCGATAAAATGCCAATGTTAATGACAGTCGGGCAGTTCATTGAACGTAAGGGATGTTGGGTTTTACTGGACAGTTTAAAACAACTAAAGGACGATGGAAGAGAGTTTACTTTTGTGTGGCTATCAACGACACTGCCCAATGTCGAAACTTTGAAGAAAATAGATGACTACGGACTCGGCAGTTCATTCAGAATTCTGGACTCAGAAGCCATTGGTCAAACAAGGGAAGATATGTTGACACTCCTGAGCAGTGCGGACATATTCGTTCTGGCGAGTTTGCAGGAAGGATTGCCTATCGCCTTGGTCGAAGCGATGGCACTAGGCTTACCGTGTATCGCAACGAACGTAAACGCCATACCGGAAGCGATCATAGACGGGCAGACTGGCATTCTTATTCAACCAAATGACCCTATCCAGCTCCGCAAAGCAATTTTGTCTTTACTAGATAATCCACAGCAACGAGATTGGCTCAGCTCAGCAGCGAAAGTAACTTCGTTTGAGAAATTCAATGCCCAGACTACCGCAGAACGCACACTGAAACTCTACGACGCCGTGTGGCAAACAAACGGTTAGCAATGTAAAATCGTGCATTAGTGTTCTATTTATGAAGGTTGTCATTCTATGCGGTGGGCAGGGAACCAGACTGCGCGAACAAACTGGGGTCATGCCAAAACCGATGGTCGAGATCGGCGGCAAGCCTATTTTATGGCATATAATGAAAACCTATGTGCATTTTGGGCTGAATGATTTTGTCTTGTGCCTCGGCTATAAAGGTGAGGTTATCAAAGAGTATTTTAGCCAAAATAGTAATAACGATGGCTGGACAGTTGCACTTGTAGAAACAGGCGAAAAGGCAATGACCGGTACCCGCGTTTTTCGTGTTCGGGAACATTTGGGAGATGCTCCGTTTTGTTTAACATATGGTGACGGACTTGGGAGCATCGACATTCGAGCGTTGCTGGAGTTTCACAAAAATCATGGCAAGCTCGCAACTGTAACAGGAGTTCGACCACCCAGCCGTTTTGGAGAGCTTAGACTTGAAGGTGATAAGGTCGTTGCGTTTGCAGAAAAGCCGCAGGTCACCGAAAGTTTTATCAACGGCGGCTTTTTTGTGATGGAGCCGGAATTTATTGAACGTTATTTGTCGGACGACGATGATCTGACGCTCGAACGCGAACCGTTACAACGTGCTGCTCTCGATGGCGAATTGATGATGTTTGCCCATACCGGATTTTGGCAGCCGATGGATACATATCGCGAATGGAAAATGCTCGAAGAAATGTGGGATCACGGAACCGCCGAATGGAAAATGTGGGATTAAGATATGAACCTCGATCCAAAATTCTGGCTTGATCGCCGCGTGTTTGTGACCGGAGCAACGGGCCTGTTAGGAAGCTGGCTAACTGCTAAGCTCGTCGATCTCGGAGCAGATGTCGTCGTGCTGATTCGCGACTGGGTGCCGGAATCAGAGCTGTTTCAGAGTAATGCGGTTTCTGGCACGACCGTGATTCGCGGTGATCTGACCGATCAGCAACTTCTCGAACGCATCCTCAATGAATACGAGATCGAAACAGTATTTCACGCCGCTGCGCAAACCATCGTTGGCACAGCGAATCGAAGTCCGATCTCGACATTCGAATCGAACATCCGCGGTACGTGGTACCTTCTGGAAGCAGTCCGTAGATCGGAGTTGATCAAACAAGTCGTGGTCGCATCATCCGATAAGGCCTATGGCTCGCATGACGACCTTCCGTATCGCGAGGACGCCGCTCTACAAGGGAAGCACCCTTACGACGTCAGTAAATCCTGCGCCGATCTGATCTCGCAAAGCTACGCACATACATTCGGCCTGCCGGTATGCATCACCCGATGCGGGAATCTTTTCGGCGGCGGCGATCTTAATTGGAATAGATTAATTCCAGGAACGATACGGTCGGCAATTCGCGGCGAGTCGCCGATCATTCGCAGCGACGGCACCTTCATACGTGACTATTTTTATGTTGAAGATGCCGCACTTGCGTATATGATGCTGGTCGAAAAGATGGCAGAAGATCCGAGCATTTGCGGTGAGGCGTTCAATTTCAGCAACGAGATTCAAATGAATGTTCTCGATGTGACTCTTCAGATATTAAATTTGATGGGCCGCGATGATTTAGAACCAACGATACTCGATCAGGCCGGCAATGAGATCCAGCACCAATACCTCACTTCAGAAAAGGCTCGCACTGTTCTTGGCTGGAAACCTGAATTCACGCTCGATGACGGATTAAAACGTACGATCGGATGGTATCAGAGTTTTTTTGCCGAAAGATCCTAAACAATGTTGATTTCGGCATCTCAAAGAATACTCGTAACCGGAGGCACCGGTTTTATCGGTCGTTATGTCGTCGACCTTCTTTTCGCAGATGGTGCTAGTCCGTTAGTAGCCACAAATAGCGAAAAAAGCTCAAAAGCCCCTCTATTGTCTTCAGAACAAGAACTTGTAAGCCTTGATCTGACCAATTTCGAGCAGGTTAATGACCTCGTTCAGAATTATAAGCCGCAAATTGTCCTACACCTCGCCGGCGTTACCGGAAATACCTGTCCCACCGGCAAAATATACGACGAAGTAAACTTCAACGGAACGACTAATCTGTTGAAAGCCCTTGAAAAAACGGGAGTTACACATATTGTAATGATTGGCTCTGCCGCCGAGTACGGTAAGCAGCCAATACCGTTTCGCGAAGACATGCAGGCAATGCCTGTTTCTCAGTACGCGATATCTAAGACAAAAGCTAATCAATTCGCTCTGGATATGCACGCTGCAATCGGTTTTCCGGTTACGATACTAAGAGTGTTTACGGCATACGGATATGGCCAGCCCCATAAGATGTTTCTCTCTCAATTAATTACGCATGGATTGCTCAATAAACACTTTAAGATGTCTGATGGATTGCAAAAGCGAGATTTTGTATTCATCGAGGATGTCGCGGCAGCAATAAGATCGGCAACGACCGCTCAAAATGCTTTTGGACACGTTATTAACATAGGCAGCGGAGAAGGGATGGCTTTGCGCGACGTAGCTCAAAAGGTTTGGGAGATATGCGGCGCAGATGAGGAACTTTTAGATATCGGAGCATTTGAAAAATCCGGCGATGATGCATTTGATACCGAAGCAGATATATCACTTGCTGCTGAATTATTAGACTGGCACCCAGGTCCCGATATTTTGAGCAAGGCCGATGATTTTTCCCGGCTCACAACAACTATCCGCAAAATGAAAAATGACATTACAGCCTTAGCGGACAGATGAACCATACGATCAACAAGCAAACGAGCAAGAGCATCTTCCGAAACGTGATCTACGGTTCGCTAACATGGATACTGCCGATCGGACTTGGGTTTGTCGCAACACCGATCATTGTCCGTTCTCTAGGCAACAACGACTACGGAATTTACGCGTTGGTGCTTGGCTTTATCAGCTATTCGTTTACATTCAATTTTGGCCGTGCGATCACCAAATACATCGCCGAATATCGCGTAACTGGAGATTCGGAGAAGATTCGTGATGTCGTTTCAGCCAGTTTTTTTCTCAATATCGTGATTGGCCTTGCCGGTGTTTTCACGATGTGTCTGTTGGCAAACTGGCTTGTAGGCACTGTATTCAATATTGAACCGGAAGCACACCTCAAAACGATCACGGCGATCTATATCGCATCCGGAATTATTTTTCTTTGGATGCTGAGTCAGGTTTTTATATCTGTGCTACAGGGAATTCAACGGTTCGATGTATATTCCAAGATCTTCACGGCCAATAGTTTTGTTTTAACTCTGGGCAACCTGGCTTTGGTGTCTTTCGGTTACGGTCTGCTCGCGCTTTTTACGTGGAATTTCTCTGTTCTGTCCATATTTTTCGTCGTTTTCGGTTACGCCGCAAAAAGGCTGCTGCCGGAATTTGGTATCACGTTTAAGTTCAAAGCCGAAACGCTAAAACTTGTACTTCGATACAGTTCAGCTATTGTCGCGACTCAGTTGCTTGCCAATCTTCTGCTGCTGTTTGAACGGGGGTTGATAACGCACAGACTCGGCACCGAAAGCCTGACTTATTATGTCGTTCCCATGTCTCTCGGCCTGTATTTGCACGGGTTCGTCGCAAGTCTTGTGCAAGTAGTGTTTCCGCTTGCCAGCGAACTAAAAAGCGACCAGGAAAAACTGCTCAGACTGTATTCGAAAGCCACTAAGGTAATTTGTTTGCTTGTCGTTTTTGTAGTCGTTAGCGTTTCGGTCGAAAGTCCGCTCTTTTTGCGGCTTTGGATGGGTGAATCTTTTGCTGCGAATTCTTCAAATTTGCTTGTTCTGCACATTACATGTTTCGGGCTTATCGCGATATTGTCCGTTGCTTGGCAAATGACAGAAGGTCTGGGCTTTCCGCAGTTCAATACCATCGCTACGGCAATTTGTACGACGATCGGAATATTGCTGATGATCCTGCTTTCAAATAACCTCGGAAATTATGGCGTTGCGGTCGCTCGCCTTATGGGTTTTATCGTCATGTTCTTCTCTATTTTTGTCGTAGAGAAAGTGTTTTTCAAAGAAGTGCAGGTCCGGTTTTGGATGGCATTAACAGGCAATCTGGCACTTGCTGCGATCACCGCCGCTGCTGTCGAATATTCGATTTCCTCGTCGCTGCCATTAAACTGGCTCACTCTCCTGCTAGCCGTTTTTGCCGGTGGTTTAATCTATTGTCTGATTTTGTGGCTGCTAAACTTTGTTACGGAAGATGACAAACTTCTACTAAAAAGAATATTCAATAGCTAATTGCGGATCACGCCGCGACTAGCGACACATATCCAAAATATTTCGTTTATCAAAATGTCGCGGAAGGCAAAGAACATTCGCACCAATATCGTCCGACTTAAAACCTTTGATCTGGTTAAGAGAGGACCTCGTTTCGTCGATCGCATAGAAATCATAATCCGCCCTAGCTCGAATGTGTTCGATCAGGTCGTTTGGCAGATAGCCGAAACCTTGAGTTGTCGCCAGCGCCATTTCGATCTCAAGAATGGGAGGTTTTTCCTGTTCAAATATTTTTGAGGCGCCTTGTAAGACCAATAATTCTGCTCCCTCGACATCCACTTTGACCACACCCACGTGATTTATCTTATGATCAGAAATATATTCATCAAGCGTCTGCATACTTGCAGTAAAAGTTTCAAATTTCGATGAGGCAAATGCCGAAATAGACGAGTGACCGTCAGGCAGATCGGTAAAGACATGCATTTTAACGTTCTTTTCCTCATTGCCCAGTGCAAAATTATTTAGCGTTACATTGTCAGGCGTTGCGTTAATTTTTACGTTGCGTTCCAGATCTTTGAAAAGATGCGGAACCGGCTCAAAAGCGTGGACATGACCTGCAAGACCAACCAATTTCTGAAACAAAGTTGTGTACCAACCAATGTTTGCCCCAATGTCCAAACAGATGTCGCCTGTATTGATAAGCCGTCTAAAAATGTTGGAGATAACTGACTCGTATTCGCCCAGAAAATAAACATATTTATAAGAGTCGTTTTTCGAATCTAAAAATAGTTCTCGGCCGTCAATTGTCTTTACAACTAACTCGTCTGGCATTGTCGGAGACAGTTGGAAAGCCAAATTCGATAGCCTATGCCTGCCTCGTTTGACCGGAGTATTAAATGTGTAAAGCCGAACCAGCTTGTGAATCAAACTCGGTCTTGTGTCGTCTAAAGCCATTTTTGATTACGTCTGCATGATGAAAAGTAAATCCGAATAATACCAAAAACCTTGTCATAATGCTGAATGTATATATCAGTTAAAACTTGATATGTGAATTATGGTAAAGTCACTATTTCGATATTTATGCAACTGGTTCAAAGAGTCGAATTCATCAAGGAACTCTGTGCGGGCAAAAAGGTGCTGCATCTTGGCTGCGCAAATTATCCGTACACAAAGGACTCGATCGACAAAGAAATGCTGTTGCATTTCGATCTGGAAAAAACGGCTAGAGAATTGTATGGATTCGATTTTGATCAGCCGGGAATTGATATTTTAGCCGCCCACGGCACCAGAAATCTTTACCGGGCAGATCTGGAAAAGCTCGAAGAGGTACCGCTCAACGAAACATTCGATGTCATTGTTGCCGGTGAAATGATCGAGCATTTGAACAACGTCGGATTGTTCCTGGATGGCATCAAACGCTTTATGAACGCTGACACGCGATTATTGCTGACGACCATTAACGCCTATTGCGGAATGCGTTTTGCGTGGTATGGGTTGCGCGGAAAAGGCGGCATTCAGGAACCTGTGCACCCCGATCATGTTGCTTATTACTCCTATTCAACGCTTTCTGTGCTTTTGAAAAGATATTCGTTAAACGTCGATGATTTTTTGTTCTATGATATAGGCAGCGAGCACAGGCCGCACAATAAATGGTATCTCAATGCCATCAATGACATTTGCACATTCTTCGCTCCTCAGTGGGCTGATGGAGTAATAGCGGTTTGCCGGTTATCGGATTAGGTTTTACAGGAAATGCAGGCTGCTAGTGACTATAATCGAAATTCCAGCCGTAGCGGCGGTGACCGAACAATTCTCGTCGGTTTCGTTCTCATGGCACTGACTTCGGTAGTGGCCGCGTTTGCATTATTTTCTACTACCGATACCTTTCGTTCATTTCCATACCTCTTTCTTGTTCCGTGGATCATCGGCCTTGCCATCGTTATGGCCTTGCCATCGGCTGTACTTTATTACAAAGGAAAATTTAGTTTTGCTGATCCGATTGTGTTCGCGACATGGTCGTATTTCTTTCCTGCTTTCGTAATGGGAGGCTTGTTTTTCGCGTTTGGATGGTCACAGCCTTACTACCTCGCCTACACGCAGGACATCCCTTATACTTTGCCGCTTACGATCGGTCTTGTTGCGTTAGGATTTACTGGATTGTCCGTTGGATATTTTTTGCCGATCGGTGAGAGGGTCGGGGCCTTTTTCGAGCGCTTTTTACCGCAGGCTAACTACGAACCTCCTAAATACATTGGTCCCGGGATCATTCTTTTGATGCTGGGCATATTAAATACGATCCTTGCATTTGTATTGGGCGTTTTCGGATATCAAAGAGCCGATGAGATCAGCTCCTATGATGGTTTGATCTACCTGACGACACTCTTATGGATGCAGGCGAGTTTTCTGCTTTGGAATGTTCTGTTTCGTAAAAAGCAGCTGACCGTCAGCAGTGTGATCGTGTTCATACTGCTTGTGTCCACGGCGATCAGCAAGGCATTGTTAGCTGGCAATCGCGGAAGTGCGCTCGTGTTATTTGAAGTGATCGTTCTCGCATATGTTTTGTCGGGACGCGAACTAAAATTCAGACAGGTTCTTATGTCCGGTGTTGTTTTGACACTGCTCCTAATTGGCGGGATGATCTACGGCACTACATTCCGAAACGTCAAAGGAGGTGAGTCCCAACAGAGTTTTGATAAATATACAGACGACATTGGACGCACATTTGACCAGATCGGTAAGAGCGGTTCAGCCGAGTCACTTCAGTTCGGGGTTGACCGCTTGGCTGAGCGGCTCGATATTCTTACAACACTGTCAGTTGTTGTATCAAATTACGAACAGCTCGCCCCGTATGAAGAGGCTTACGATCTCGACAATAATATCTGGAAGGACATGACGATATTCCTGATCCCGAGAGTGCTCTGGAAGGAAAAGCCCTCGGCGTCGGATGCTCGTAAATACAGCGATCTGTATTTTAACCAAAGCGACACATCGTTTGCTATTACTCCCATAGGTGATCTTCTGCGAAATTTCGGCATAGTCGGTATTTTTGTTGGTATGTTGGTCATCGGGATATTCTTACGCGTAATTTACCGGGCACTTGTCGAGTCGCAAACGCAAAGTATCTGGCGAGTTACGTTGTATTTTATGCTTCTTACTTCGGTTTCCTACGAGGCATTTTACGGCACCATAATCCCAACTTTCATTAAGGTAGGTTTTGTAGCCGTCATTGGTGTTTTGCTTGTTACATTGCTCGCCAAAACAAATATCGTAGCAAACCGTATGAGTTTGCCGGCCTCGCCAAATAGATGACAAGTTCGAACGGAAACAAAGTCAAGGACGATCATAAAACGGATCTCTGCAGAGTATGCGGGTCGAGTTTTGTCGAATACCTTTGTGAAACACAAAACGAACATAGCTCAACAGCCGTCATTCGCAATTTCAGGTGCAGAGAATGCGGATGTGTTTTTGTTTCGAATGAGATCACAAGCGACGAATTGGGCCAGGCATATTCAACTCTCGATTCAACAGGCTACTATGCGGATATCGAAGCCGAGAATCGCGAAAAAATGGCAACTGCAGTCGCTCATCTAGACCGTATTACCTCAAAATCAGACAGCGTCATAGACATCGGCACTGGCAACGGAATGTTTGTCGAGATACTGCACAATAATGGATTTAGCGACGTTTCCTCTCATGAGATAGAAGGTTCGGATCTCTCCGGGATCGCAGATATCGCGACACACATTTATCAGGACTACGATTACAGCTCCATTCCTTCGGGTGCTTTTAAAGTGGCGACTTTGCTGGACGTGGTCGAGCATGTTCCTGATCCTGCATATCTGATCGGCGCATGTTCGAGGATCTTGGAAAAAAACGGCTTCATTTATTTTCATACGCCGGTCGTAACTCGAACTGACCGTGTAATGCACTTCGTTCAGAAAATTCCCGGCTTACGAAAAGCGGGAATTATCTGGCAGCGGGGTAGAACTTCCGTGTTTCACCTTCAGAATTACACGTCAGAGGCACTGAATAGATTGCTCACGGACGCAGGATTCGGCGATATCGAGATCGAGATCAAAAACGAACTGTCATGGCCCGTGAGAAAGTATGTGGAAATATATCTGCTGGAAAAACTCGGACTCCCTAAATTGCTGGCGCCACTTATCACACCATTTGCATATCCCTTTCTGGGCACGAATCTATTCAATTCCAACAAAGCGATCGTCAAAGCACGAAAGATCTGATTGTTCGTTCATTCGTGGCAAAACGATAATGCAGAGGCTATAATCGTTCCAGTCACCTATGGAAAAGATCGTTTTCACCAACGGCTGTTTTGACATTCTACATCCCGGGCACATCGACCTATTATCGAGGGCCAGAGAGTTGGGCACAAAATTGATAGTCGGCATCAACAGTGACGCTTCGGTGGCCGCAATAAAGGGACCTGGGAGGCCGATCAACGATCAGGAAGCGCGAACTGAAGTGCTGAGAGGACTGCGATCGGTCGACGATGTTTTGATCTTCAATGAATTAACGCCTGAGAATTTGATAAAGCAGATCAGGCCTGATGTTCTTGTAAAGGGCGGCGATTGGAAAGAATCTGAGATCATAGGTGCCGATTTTGTCCGTTCTAACGGCGGGGAAGTGTTTTCGCTGCCGCTCAAAGAAGGATTTTCAACCAGTAATATTGTTGAGCGCATGGAAAAGAATAACGTTCAAGAAATCGAAAGCAGTGAATCAATGATCGGAAGTTCACTTAGTGAACATGTTGAGCTTTTCGAAACGCTGCGCTCCTCTTACGAAACGAACATAGCGACTTGCGCCGAGCTTTTGTTTCAAACTTTCCAAGCTGGTAAAAAGGTTCTCATATGCGGCAACGGTGGAAGCGCTGCCGATGCCCAACACATTGCCACAGAACTCGTCTGCCGTTACGAATCCGAGCGCAAAGGCTTACCCGCGATCGCACTGACGACCGACACCTCTGCGCTGACAGCAATTACTAACGACTTCAATTTCGAACGCGTTTTCTCACGTCAGGTCGAAGCTCTCGCCACAGACGGCGACCTGCTTATCGCGATAAGCACAAGCGGCAATTCACCGAATGTGATCTCTGCCGTGATGACGGCAAGAAGCATTGGATGTAAGGTGCTAGGCATGACTGGTCTAAACGGCAAGAAACTTGCGTCACTTTGCGATGCTTGCATTATGGTCCCATCGGAGCGCACCGCTCGCATACAAGAAGCACACATCACTATCGCCCACATCTGGTGCGAGATCATTGACTTAAAATTTGCCGACACCAAATGAGCATTCTGGATAATTTTGCAAACGTAAAGGTACTTGTTGTCGGCGACATCATGCTCGACCGTTACTGGTGGGGCAGCGTCAAACGCATTTCACCTGAGGCCCCTGTGCCCGTCGTCGAACTGCAAAAAAGCACTTTTGCTCCGGGCGGAGCTGCAAACGTCGCTGCGAACATCGCCGGTCTCGGGGCAACCGCACACCTTGTCGGTGTAATTGGAACCGATCATGACGCTGACACCTTGGTCGATCTCCTTGGAAAAATGGATGTATCAACCGCCTCACTTATCCGTGTCGCCGACCGTCCTACAAGCGTCAAAACTCGTGTAATCGCCCATAGCCAGCAGGTAGTGCGCGTTGATCAGGAAACGACTGACGAATTTTCAGACGACGATCACGAAAATATCTGGAAAAGAATAGAAGCAGTATTGCCGGACATCGACGCTGTTGTAGTTTCTGATTATGCCAAAGGCCTTCTGTCGCCGAGCCTTTTGTGGCGTCTGATCGATACGGCTAGTTCACAAGGAAAAATGGTCCTCGTTGATCCAAAGGGTAAGAACTATTCACGCTACGCCGGAGCATCGCTTATAACACCCAATCGCCGCGAAGCAGCCGAAGCCTGCAATCTTAATGAAGACATGCCTGACCTCGTGTCCGTCGCTGGTAATCATCTTATGAATGAGTTGGATCTCGCCATGGTTTTGGTCACCCAAGGCGAGGACGGTATGACGTTGTTCCAAAAAGATAAAGATCCGTTTCATCTCAGCACCGCGGCAAAGGAGATCTATGATGTAACGGGAGCAGGAGATACCGTCATCGCCAGTCTTGGCGTTGCGTTTGGAGCCGGACTGGACTTTGTCGAAGCGGCGCGCCTAGCCAACCTTGCCGCCGGTTTGGTCGTTGAACAGGTCGGCACAACCGCCATCACACGCCAAATGCTGGCAACCGTTATCGACAAGATCTGACGAGCCAAATGCAATGAAACACAAGATCCTTTTTGTCGAAAGAAAGCCTTTCGGATCCGTCAGCATAGAAAGGGTTTTTGACCAAATTTCAAAGGACATTTCCACTGACCTCTTCGAGTTCGAAGCTCAAAAAATGCCCTACGGTAATAATCCGTTGGACATTGTGATGAACCTACTTTTCTTTCGCCCAGAGCCGGCTGATATTTATCACATAACAGGTCAAATACATTACATGGCCTTTCGGCTGCCTGCAGACAGGACGGTATTAACGATCCATGATCTAGTGTTTTTACATCGGCGAAAAGGCATCAGGCGTTATGTGTTAAAAAAAATATTTCTGGACTTGCCGATAAAAAGACTCAACTTCATCACAGCCATTTCACAGGCAACCAAGGATGAAATAGTCAAATATACCGATTGTGATCCCGCGAAGATCAGAGTCATTGAAAATCCGCTTACTGACGGCCTCGATCCAGAACCTGTGAAGCCATTTGATCAAAAATGTCCGGTAATACTTCATATCGGAACTGCGGTCAATAAGAATGTCCTAAACTTGATCAGTGCTCTTGACGGAGTGAATTGTAGACTTCGAATAATAGGGCGAATGGATGCTAAAATAAAAAATGCATTGGCAGAAAGCAGTGTGCAATTTGAGAATGTTTTTGACCTGCGAGCCAAGGACATGATCGAAGAATACAGAAACGCGGATATCGTTGCGTTTTGTTCAAGCTATGAAGGGTTTGGACTGCCTATAATCGAGGGCCAGGCTATGAGAAAACCCGTCATCACAAGCGACCTTTCGCCAATGAAAGATGTCGCCGGGACTGGGGCTTATCTCGCCGATCCAAATGACGTGTCCGACATAAGAAACGGCCTGCTCAAGATAATTAACGAAACGCCGTATCGTGAGAGATTGATCGTAAATGGAAGTCAGAATGTCCTTCGATTCAGTAGAAAGGCGTCTGCGGCAGAGTATGTTGAAGTTTACAACTCAGCATTAAGTAATTGATTGCATTTCATTAAGAATTAAAAATGCGGGTTTTAATTTTTGGCGCCGGCGGGATGCTTGGCCACAAACTTTATCAGCAACTGAACACCGATCTTGAGGTTTTTGCCACAGTCACGTCGGGTTTTGATTCGATCAGCCGATTCAAGTTTTTTGAAAAAAACTCGATGGTTGAAAATATTGATGTCCGGAATGTCGAATCTGTACGCTTCGCTATTGAAAGAACGAAACCCGATGTTGTTATCAATGCCGTAGGTGTTGTTAAGCAGCGTCCGGACTCGAAAGACGTCATCAATTCTCTCAGTATCAATTCTGTTTTTCCTAAGCACTTAGCTGGCCTTTCAAGCGAGTATGGTTTTCGACTGATCACGTTTGGCACCGACTGTGTCTTCAGCGGTGACAAAGGAAATTACACCGAAACTGACTGTCCTGATGCACGCGATCTTTACGGGATCAGCAAATTTCTCGGTGAGGTTACTGACCATAACTGCCTAACGATCCGCACATCGATAATTGGCAGGGAATTGATAACAAGCCACAGTTTGGTCGAGTGGTTTATCAGCAATCACGGCAAAACCATCAAAGGATTTGTAAATGCCATCTTCTCCGGATTTCCAACCATTGTCCTTTCAAAGATCGTATCCGACATCATCACCGAACATCCTAACCTCCACGGCGTTTATCATGTTTCAAGCGCACCTATAAACAAATTCGAACTGCTTTGCCTTTTGAACAGAGCTTATGAGGCAAATGTTGTGATCGAACCTTCTGAAGATATTGCCATAGACAGAAGCCTTAATTCGACAACCTTTAAAAATGCAACCGGTTTTTCACCGCAGTCTTGGGAACAGATGATCGACCAGATGGCAGCCGACCTGACTCCCTACAACACATGGAAAAAGTAACACCGGTCATCCTGATCATCTGCGACTATTATCTACCCGGCTTCGAGAGTGGCGGAGCAATGCGCACACTGGTCAATATGGTTGACCGTCTCGGCGATAGCTATGAGTTCAAGATAGTAACCCGCGATCACGACGGGCCATTGAACAAGGCGCCTTACCCAAACGTGCGGATCAATGAGTGGAATCGGATCGAGAACACCGACGTCTATTATTTGTCGAAAAACAATATTCGGCTCGATAAGATAAAAAAACTTATTCGGGCAATGAACCCTGATGCCGTGTATCTCAACAGTTTTTTCAGTCCGCTTACAATATTTACATTGATATTGAGACGATTTAATAAGATCGGCCCGATTCCTATCATCTTGGCTCCCGAAGGCGAACTGGTTTCAGGAGCTCTGTCTATAAAACGACTTAAGAAAGAACTTTATATTAGGGTGGCTAAGTTGTTGAAAATATTAGATCCAGTGGTTTGGAAAGCGGCGTCAGAATTCGAAGAAAATTCTATAAAAGCGCTGTTCGGCAATAAACGAAAGATCCTTGTCGCACCAAATATGCCCCCGCGGGCGATCCTCAGCGATTTTGAACTTGCCGCAAAACCTGAGAAGAAGCGCGGACAAGCAAAATTAGTGTTTTTGTCGCGGTTCATGCGGAAAAAGAACTTTAACTGGCTCCTCGATCATATCCGTAAGCTAAAGGATGAACTGTCCATTGATATCTTTGGACCGCTTGAAGATGCCGAATACTGGGCAGAATGTCAGGCTATCATTAAAACGCTGCCCCCAAATATCAAAATAGAGGCAAAAGGACCTGTTTTACACGACGATGTCGCAAGTACGCTTGCGAAATATCATTTCTTTGTGCTCCCGACGCTCGGCGAGAATTTTGGACACATTTTTATCGAGGCCCTTGCTGCCGGCTGTCCGCTGATCATAAGCGACCGCACACCGTGGAGAAATTTAGCAAAGGACGTCATCGGCTGGGATCTTCCTCTTGAGGATCCAAATGCGTGGGTCTCTGTCGTCAACAATTGTCTGAATATGGACAATGAGGATTACCTAATAAGGTCGGAGAATGCCCGGAGGTTTGCCGTTGCATGGCTCTCAGATCCTGCACACGAAAGATCGAACAGGGAAGTTCTCGAATTTGCCCTGGCGTCTGTCTAGCATATTGGGTGCCGGTATTTTGGGAATCATCAGAATAAGGCTAAACTTGTTGTTTCGCTTGGAAAATGAAGGAACTAGAAGGTAAACGAATACTTGTAACGGGCGGCACGGGCTCGCTCGGCAAAACATTGGTCAACCGTCTTCTGAACGGCGAAATGGGTACGCCTGAAGCTATCACCGTCTTTTCGCGCGACGAGGCAAAACAGCATTACATGCGGCTCGATTACCTCAATCGGGAAACCGCTACCGATGACGTTATCTATCAGAATTCAAAAGACCGTCTTAATTTCCGTATAGGCGACGTCCGTGATTATTCGGCACTGGTCGCCGCCATGCGCGATGCTGATGTTGTTTTCAACGCGGCTGCATTAAAGCAGGTTCCTTCGTGCGAGTATTTTCCCTTCGAGGCCATCCTGACAAATATCTACGGTGCTGCAAATATTGTTCGTGCGGTGCGCGAAAACGATCTTAATGTCGAAAAAGTCATAGGTATCTCGACCGACAAAGCGTGCAAACCGATAAACGTTATGGGCATGACAAAAGCCCTTCAGGAACGCGTTTTGATCGAGGCAAATCGTGATCGCGGCCCAACTACATTCAACTGCGTGCGTTACGGCAACGTGATCGCTTCACGGGGTTCGATCATTCCTCTATTTGTCGAGCAGATCAAGAATGATCAGCCAATAACAATAACGCTTGCCGAAATGACAAGGTTTTTGCTAAGTCTCGATCACGCAGTCGATACGGTTTTTGAAGCTGTCCGCTCCGAAGGCTGCGGAGAGACTTTTGTCCCGAAAGTGGCGTCCGCAAGAATATCAGATGTTGCTCTTGCTTTGATGGGCGACAAAAAACTTCCGATCGTTTACACCGGAATTCGCCCGGGCGAAAAGGTGCACGAGATAATGGTGTCGGAAGAGGAGTGCTTCCGAACAGTCGAACGCGGCGACTATTATGTTATTTTGCCGGTTCTGCCCGAGCTGCGTGATCAACAGAATGTTAAACCGGCTCTCGAGAATGAATATTCTTCGAGAGATAACAATCTCGCCGTTCCGGAATTACGCGAACTGCTGCAAAATTCAAGTCAGGAAATAGATCGGTTTATGACACAATAGCGTCGCCGCAAACCGACGTAAAAGTTTATGAAGATAATGACGATTTTCGGCACGCGGCCGGAAATAATCAGGCTCAGCCTTGTCATGAAGGTGCTCGATCAACACTGTGAGCACATCTCCGTGCATACCGGCCAAAATTATGACGAGAGCCTTAGCGATGTTTTCATCCAGGATCTCGATGTCCGTACGCCCGATGTTCATTTAGGGATCAAATCAAAATCATTCGGCGAACAGATCGGCCAGATCCTCTCAAAATGCGATGAGTTGCTCGAAGCTCATGATCCAGACCGTGTCCTGATCCTTGGCGACACTAACAGTGCTCTTTCCGCGATAGTCGCGTCTAGACGCCGCATTCCGGTGTTTCACATGGAAGCGGGAAATCGCTGTTTCGACGACCGCGTTCCTGAGGAGATCAACAGACGCATCATCGACCATTCGAGTACTGTTCTGCTGCCATACACTGAACGAAGCAAGGAAAATCTCGTCCGTGAAGGCATTGAGCGAGACCGCATTTACGTTACCGGCAATCCGATCAAAGAAGTGCTGGATAACTATGCTGACAACATCGAATCCAGCGACGTGATGGACAGCCTCAAGGTCAAACCTTTCGACTACTTACTTGTCACTTTGCACCGGGCTGAGAATGTCGATATTCCAGAGCGTCTGTCAGGGATCTTTAATGGCCTTTCCGAAGTCGCTTCAAAATTTGGAAAGGACATTTTGGTCTCAGTCCATCCTAGAACAGCGGAAAAACTTGAGCAGTACGGCATTCGGCCTGATTCGAAACAAGTGCGTCTTCTGAAGGCTCTACGCTTTTTTGATTTTGTAAAGCTGGAAAAGAATTCGCTTGCCGTTTTGACCGACAGCGGAACCGTACAGGAAGAATGTGCGATCTTTGGCATTCCAAATGTAACGCTTCGCGACGTGACCGAACGTCCCGAAACAATTGAATGCGGGAGCAACATTCTCGCCGGCGGCGATGTTGAATCGATCCTTCGCGCAGTCGAGATCGCAATAGCGCAGCCTGCAGCCTGGACGGCTCCTCGCGAATACCTGGCTGAAAATGTTTCTCAAACCGTGAGCAAGATCCTGTTGGGCTATACCAGCCAACGACGGCATTTCTC
The DNA here is from genome assembly GCA_964528325.1 of uncultured Chloracidobacterium sp. Taxonomy (GTDB): domain Bacteria; phylum Acidobacteriota; class Blastocatellia; order Pyrinomonadales; family Pyrinomonadaceae; genus OLB17. Next base: position 18,484 of record CAZGSC010000035.1, read on the forward strand.
GTGATTGGCAGCAACAAAGAAACACAACGAAAACGGCTGTGGATTTTGACCGAGGTTTATTATCCTGAGGAGATTTCCACCGGTTATTACCTTACATCGATCGCGGAAGGACTCGCTGAGGATTTCGATGTCAAGGTCCTCTGCGGTCAGCCAAAACATATGTCACGCGGAGTCACCGCTCCGAAAATAGAAATTCGCAACGGCGTCGAAATTTATCGTGCATCTGCAACAACACTCGACAAAAACGTGGTGATCTATCGCTTGTTCAATATGTTCACGATAGGCGTCGCCATGTTCTACAATGCGCTGAAGAGATTTCGAAAAGGCGATAAAGTTCTCGTCGTCACCGCACCGCCGACAATGCCAGTGACAACTGCATTCGCAGCTTTGATTCGCGGGGCAAGCTACACCGTCTTGATCCAAGACAGCTACCCGGAGATCCTGATAGCTGTCGGCTCACTGAAAAAAGGTTCGCTCACCGTCGGCGTCATCAATCTCTTCAATCGTTGGGTTTTCAAATACGCGTCAAAGATAATCGTCATGGGCCGCGACATGAACGAGCTTTTCAAGCAAAAAACCGCCGGGCTTGACATTCCAATTGTGACTATCCCGAACTGGGCCGATCTCGAAACGATCCATTCGACTCCGAGAGAAAGCAATCCACTTTTGAAGGAACTCGGTATTTCAGATAAATTTGTCTTTTTGTATGCGGGCAACATTGGCCACCCGACCGATGTTGAGACGATCATAAATTCGGCTGAACAGTTGCTCGATCACAAGGAAATTCATTTCCTTTTTATCGGTGCCGGCGTAAAGAAAAAATGGGTTGAGGATCAGGTTCGCAAGCGGTTGTTAACGAATGTTACCATCCTCGATTATCGTCCGCGCGGAGAGCAGCTTGTTTTTTTGAACGCCTGCGATGTTGGCCTGATCGCTCTGATAGATGGTATGTGGGGAACCGCTATGCCGAGCCGCACTTACAATATTATGGCCGCCGGGAAACCGGTGCTTGCGCTGACCGAACAAGGTTCAGAATTGGCCCAAGTGATCGACGAAGAGGGAATTGGAAGGTATGTCGAACCCGGCAGAACTGACGATCTCACAAAAGCAATCTTGCAGATGTCTGACGATCGCGACACGCTGGCTGAAATGGGTGAACGTGCCCGCAAGGCGGCGATCGCAAAATACTCTCTACGCGACGCGGTAACAAAATATAGAAGCGAAATGGTTTAGGCAGAATGTTCGATCTCATTATTTTCATCGCAATGCTTGCTGCATCGTATATCGGTGTCGGCTATTACCTGCGCTGGAGCGAAAAGAATGAAGTTTTTGCCATTCCTAACGAACGCAGCTCTCACACCGAACCGATGCCGCACGGCGGCGGTATCGTCATCGTCATTATCTGTCTTATCGCATACGCTGGAATTTCACTCTATCTTCCCGGTACGTTTTCCTGGGGATATTTTTGCGGCGCTTTGATGATCGCCTTGGTCAGCTTCGTCGATGACATCTATTCCATTGCGTTTCCGTGGAGGCTCTTGGTCCACAGCGCTGCGGCACTACTGTTGATCCTCGATGTTGATACCTGGCATGGCATCTCGATGCTCGGGCATATTAACCTCGGGAATTTCGGCTACGTCCTGACGTTCATCTGGATCGTATGGATGGTGAATTCATATAACTTCATGGACGGCATCGACGGGCTTGCCGGCTTGCAGGCAGTGATCGCCGGCGTCGGCTGGCTGGTGCTTGGTTACATTCTGCAAATGCCTTCAATTTTCCTTTTCAGCGGAGTCATCGCAGCCGCAAGCTGGGGATTTTTGATACACAACTGGAATCCGGCAAAAATATTCATGGGTGATGTTGGCAGTGCATTTTTAGGTTTTACGTTTGCATCACTGCCGCTTATTGCAAGAGTGAAGGCGAGCAAAAATCCAGACCTTCTGCCGATCGCGGCGGTGTTGTTCGTATGGTTCTTTCTATTTGATTCGGTCGTAACGATCCTACGGCGAGCAGTTCGCGGCGAAAAGATCTGGCTGGCACATCGCGAGCATTTGTTTCAGAGACTAACATTATCTGGTCTGTCGCATCGACGAGTAACGATATTCTACGGAATTCTGGCTTCGGTCCTCAGCCTGTTCATTTTGCTGTCCGTAGAATTCAGGCAGGACATCGAGGTCGCTATTCTGCCGGTCGTTATTATTCTAACGGGAGCCTTGTTGGTTTTCCTGGCAAAAAGAGGCGTGTTAGCCTGAAGTCTGAGCTTTCTATGACGGTACTAAGATCAAGCGCAGTTTCCTCCTCCGTTCGTCCATTTGTATTCGAATCATTTGGTGTCGTCATAAAGATCGACGGGAATGTGCAGGAAATGGTTGATGAAGGCGAAAAAGTGGCCCGAACTTCAATGCTCAATTGGGTTCAACCGGTGAAGGACAAAAAGGCCGTGCAGTCGTTCGAGTTAAACCGCACAAAAAGCGGCTACGCACTCTATCAAAATGGTGAAGGCATCGCGTCGTGTCGCGGGAAAAAAAAGTTCTTCAAGTTTTTTGACGGCATCTTGCGGATCACGGTCGGCGAGAATGCGGTCGATAGAGTCTTTCTTCACGCCGGGGCTGTCGGGTGGAAGGGAAAAGGTATCGTGCTGCCCGCGGAGAGTTTTAAGGGTAAAAGCACATTAGTAGCAGAATTGGTTCGTCAGGGAGCCGATTATTATTCGGACGATTTTGCCATCTTTGACAAAAACGGCCTGCTTTATCCTTTTCCGCGTATCATATCGATGCGCACGGATGACGGTGAGTATCGGCCATTTAATCTCACCGTCGAGTCGCTGGGCGGAATTGCGGCATCAGATCCGCTGCCAGTCGGCCTTGTCCTGTTCACGGAATATGAGGCCGGGCAGAAATGGAAACCCGTTACACTCAGTCCCGGACAAGGTTTGTTGGAGATGATCCCGTTCGTTTTGCCAATGCGGCGCGATCCCGAATTCTCGATGCGAGCCTTGAATTCTATCGCGACACGTGCCATAATCGCTAGCAGTCGTAGAGGAGCCGCAAAGGAATTCGCGGAATTGATCCTCAATTTCGTTGACAAAAACGTGAATTGAGGTAGAATTACGCTAAAGGCGTTTGTTTTACTTCCTTTGACATCTGCGCAAATTGGGTTAGAATACCCTTGTAATTAATTTGTTTATTTTATTTTGCTGGAGGAGACGATGAATAATCCTAATGGTCTGCAGAATCCAATGGCCCGCCAAAGCGGTCTCGTGGTTCAGGAAATGCCCGACGAGGTTTTGGTTTACGATATGGACGCGAACAAAGCCCATTGTTTAAATCAATCGGCTGCTTTGATCTGGAAATCCTGCGATGGCAGCAACTCTGTAATGGACATTGTAAAGGAGTTTGAGTCCAATGGTCGCGGAAAAGTCACTGAAGATTTCGTTTGGCTCGCCATCGATCAGTTGAATGAGAACGGCCTGTTGGAAAATAAAGTTGCTCCGAGATTTCAGGGCCAGTCACGCAGACAGGTTCTTAAAACCATCGGTTTGGCTTCGATGGTGGCACTGCCCGTTATCGCTTCGCTCGTCGCCCCTAAAAGTGCCTACGGTGTGAATTCATGCGTCTGCACATCCAATGCGATGTGCGGTCAGCAACAAAATGCGGGATGTCCCAGCACAACGAATTGTAACAATTTGGGACTCTGTGCTCCGAATTCGGCTCAGCGAAAGTCCTAATTTTGACAAATTCAGCGATTCTAAGGAGCAGCAAAGACAGGTCATCTTTGCTGCTCCTTTTGCATACTAGATTACAATGATCAATTCCCATGATCCGCAGAATCCTACTGCTCGCCACCGAGGTCTTGTGATTCAGAAGGTCGCGGACGAGGTTCTGGTTTACGATATGGACAGTAACCGGGCTCATTGCTTAAATCGCTCAGCCGCTCTTGTTTGGGAATCATGTGACGGCAGCACCTCGATAGCCGAGATCGCCCAGAAATTTGATTCCGGTGGCCTCGGGAAGGTTTCTGAAGATCTTATTTGGCTTGCGATCGATCAGTTGAACGAGAACGGACTTTTGGAGACTAATATTCGATCCGGATTCGTCAAGCGATCGCGACGAGAGGTGCTTGAAAAGATCGGCCTGGCCTCTGTAGCGGCGTTGCCAATTATTGCTTCTCTAGTCGCTCCCAAACAAGCACTAGGCGTTGATTCTTGTATCTGCACATCTGATTCCCAGTGTTTTCTTCCAGGCTGCATGGGCAACCGCTGCAATAATTTGGGGCTATGTGTGCAAACAGTGCCTTCTCGAAAACAAAAGTAAGATCGTCTAGTTCCAATTCACAAGTTCTAACAAGTAGTGAAGATCATATATCTTTGCTACTCTTTTTTTACCGTGAACGAGGCACTGCCAACACAGTATGATAAGGTCGCTAATGACTCCCGCTGGTATATCCTGCAGGAAAAGGCGATGGCGGTACGAGCATTGCAGGCATTCTCGTTGATGTGCAACGCCGGCATCGACCCTATCCTTATCAAGGGATTGGCAGCGGCTCGCTCTTATCCTGAACCCGGCTCACGAGCCTCTGTCGACATGGATCTTGCGGTGTCATCGAATGATTTTGAAGCCGCAACCGAGATCGCGAGATCTGCCGCAGCTAACGGCCTAGCCATCGACTTACACCGTGAGTTGCGGCACCTTGACACCGTCGAATGGAGCGATCTGTTTG
>CAZGSC010000036.1:0-22845 GCA_964528325.1 uncultured Chloracidobacterium sp.
GGGCGAGAGGATTCGAACCTCCGACCTCACGGTCCCGAACCGTGCGCGCTACCAGACTGCGCTACGCCCCGTTGAGTCAAGTATCTGAGTGTAGGTTACACCCGCGATTAAGTCAAACAACAGTTAAACTTCGTCCGTGCCGTTACCCTCGACGACCTTCTTTGCATCGTCGATCATATCGGGCTTAGAACCGAATTTATGCCTTAAAAACTCAATGATAGGCGGCAGCAGCGACAAGAAAACGACGACGATCACGACTTTTTCGATATGATCCTCGAGTTTAATATTCAACGCCCGTTCAATGACGCCGCCGAGGAAATATCCGGCCAGGACCATGCTAGATATCCAGAGTAGCCCGCCAAGAATGCTGAATGGCAAAAATCGTGAATAAGGCATATCCGCCGCCCCTACCACCAGCGGAGCAAACGTACGCACGATCGGAACAAATCTGGCTAGTATCACGGTCTTTACACCGTATTTCTCAAAAAACTCATGTGCCTTTTGGACGCGGCTAGGTTTGAATATCCAAGACGACTCGCGGTTGAACAGAGTCTTGCCCATGACTCGTCCCGTCCAGTAACCCGTGCTGTCGCCGATGACCGAACCGAGAAAGAACGCGAGCATTACAAGTGCAACATTCAGCTTCCCCGCTGCCGCAAACAGCCCGGAGACAACCAGCAGAGAATCACCCGGCAAGAAAAATCCCACGGCCAAGCCCGTCTCGGCAAAAATGATAAACCAAAGTCCAAAATAAACATACACGCCGAGCCAGTTCAGCATGTAATCGATCAAAAATTTTGGATTTAGAAAATCCTTTACCTGATGTAAAAAATCGATAAATGATTCCATAAGATAAGAAAAATGTCGGCACCGAAAGCAATCGTGACTGAGATCTTATCGGGAGCAAAACAAGAACCAGTCTAACTCAGTTTATCACCACCCGTGCTCGCCGATAAGCGGGACAAAAGCACAAGGCCCGAAATTTTCAGTTTCAAAACTCGCTTCGGTTCTCGTAACGCGAATTAGGCTTTGTCTTCGCTGATCATCGCCCAGAGGCATCACCAATTTTCCGCCGATCTTTAATTGCTGGATGAGCGGCTCGGGGATTTCGGGACCTCCAGCAGCGACGAGGATCGCGTCGAACGGCATATACGTGCTCCATCCTTCAGTACCGTCACCCGCCTTTAGCGTAAAATTCCGGAATCCAAGCATCTGAAGGCGACGCGTTGCGTCTTCCACAAGATTCGGCAAGCGTTCGATCGCGAAAACTTTGCTCGCCAGCGATGCCAAAACCGCAGTTTGATATCCTGAGCCTGCTCCGATCTCAAGCACTTTTTCCTGGCCCGTCAAACCCAAGAGCTCAGTCATTCTCGCAACTATGAACGGCTGTGAGATCGTCTGGCCGCCTGCGATCGGCAGAGCATTGTCTTTGTAGGCCTGAGATTTTATCGCTTCTGAAACAAACAAATGCCTGGGCAGCGTCGACATCACTTCGAGGACACGCTGGTCAGCGATCTTATAATGATCGCGAAGCTTCTCCACCATCCGAAGCCGCTGCATCGTCATTTCATCGGTAATTTTGGCCGAGGAATTCATGTGTTCCAGCTTTTCAATTTTTCAAGTCCGCTGTGGCTCGTCAGATCGCTGCGCATCGGCGTCACGGATACATAACCCTCATGGATCGCTTCAAAATCCGTCCCGCCTTCAGCGCGAAACCCTTCGCGCAGTTCACCGATCCAATAATACAACTTGCCGCGCGGATCGACATGTTCGCTGATCACGGGCTGCGCACTCTTAAAGCCTTGCTTCGTTATCCGGATACCTTTTGGCTTGCTGACCGGCACATTCACATTCAGCAGTGTCCATTTTGGAAGGCCTTCTGTTAAAGCCTTTTGTGCCACTTCTTTTGCCACCTTTACCGCATCTCTAAAATCATGATCGCTATATGCCGCAAGGCTGAACGCGAGTCCGGGAACTCCGAGAATAGTAGATTCGAGCGCACCGGCCACCGTGCCGGAATACGTCGCATCATCGCCGAGATTTGCTCCGTGATTGATACCCGAACAGCAAATATGCGGCCGCAGTTCCTTTGGCAAAATGTGATTAAGAGCGAGCGTCACGCAATCTGTCGGCGTGCCGTCCACGGTCCAATGCCGTTCGTCGATCTGACGGATACGCAGCGGCCGTGCCAATGTCAGGCTGTGAGCCGCGCCGCTCTGTTCCGCCTCAGGAGCAACTACAAAAACATCTCCGATCTCCTTCAGGCCTTCTTCCAGAGCCAAGATGCCGTCGGAATGGTAGCCGTCGTCGTTTGTGATCAGTATTCGTGTTCTTTCTGAAGTCATGAAAAGTGAAAAAGGTTCAATTTATATGTGAAAAGTAAAAAAGGTGAAAAGTGAAAGATCTGCTTTTCCACTTTTCACCTTTTCACTTTTAACTTTTCGCTAAACTACCGGTTCTGTCCCATCGGCGGACGTGAGGGTCCTGTACCGGAACCCGTTCCGGTACCGGCGCCCATTGGACGCTGCTGACGAAAACGCCTGCGGTTACGCTTTCGCGCATTTACCGATTTGAGCTTTGCTTTTTGACCCGGAGGGATAAAATGAGCGTGCTTCTTGAGATCCTTGATGATCTCTTCGCTGATAACCTTGCGCTTGAACCTGCGTAACGCTGATTCGATCGATTCATTATTATTTACTGAAATATATGCCATTATGTTTGCTCACCTCCTCTCGGCTAAAATTTTGCCCATCAGAGCAAACTAGTATTAGACACGATTTCAAGATATTTCGCAAGTTGAACAGAGGCCGGACCGGGCGGAGACGCGAGTGTCAGACTTGACGCACGATTCACTTGCCTTTCGCCATTACTTCCCAAGCAGCAATGCAAGAAGATGCCCGCGATACACAAAATAAACCTTTCCGCCCGGCTCATCGACCCACATGCTCATACTATTGAACTTGATCTTCGGAATGCGCAAGATCGGCTTAAAACCAAACACCTTGGTATCGTAAACACCGACCTGCGTCTCGTTTTTCTCGGGGTCATGTATCGCCGCCCAATATTCATTAGGTTTTGATGTTTGCTGCAGCGGGCGAAACGTCTGCTGGCTCAACGGTCGCAATTCGCCCGCTGCAGGACGCATAAAACCGCTGGCAGGATCGAGAAGGAGCATACCGCTCGGATCGGCGTCATTCGGTGCCTCATCTTCGTCTTCAGGAACGTAGCCACCATCGTAATCATACCGATCGTTGCGCAGGATCAGAACATTATTAAGCGTCGAAATGTTGGCAACCGGATATCTTTGTCCGTAGCCTTCGATCTCAACGGGATATTCACGGTTAGTCACAAGATCAACGCGAACGATCACTTCTCCTTTTTCGGGATCACTTTTTAAGGCAACGATCCATCGTCCGCTTGCAGTGATAACGGCCTTGCTGTAGTTACCCGCACGAAGTTTCACAAGTTTTCCGCGAACCACCTTGAAAATGCCTTCTTCCGAAGTTCGCACCTCAACATCACCAACTCTGGCTTTCCACTGCCCGCTGGCCGGCTGCACCGAAAGAGCATCACGAAGAGGCATGAACTCGACCTGCGGCGGCTGTGCACTGGCTGCGAAATCACCGTTCGCGACCTTATACCACCCGTAACCGTCATATTGACGTTTCTTGATCGAGGCGAGCAAAGCGGCCCGGCGAGCTTCCTGATTTTCGTCGCCGTTACTGTCGTCCTCCGCTGGTTCGGCAGCGGAAACAATGTTCTCAATATCAGCCTGTAACTTCTTCCGAACGGAAACAAGGCCTGCGGCAACCCGCAGGTCGTCGCCATTTTTCCAAACGGTTTCCGCGTGCAGCTCGTCTGAAGCAAGCAATATCTCGAGGCCGGGAATTTCACGGCTAAGAGCATATTTTAATGTTGCCCTAGTCAGTTTAAGGTCTGCAAAATACTTATCGAGCCCAGCAAAAAATCCCGATGTCGGTCTGGCCGCCGGCCCGTAACCGCCGCTGTTCATATAAACACGGCGTCCACCGTTGCGCCCGAGCATCAACAGTTCTTTGGCTCCGCAATACTCTCCGCCGCAGGACAGGAACGGCGCAAGTTCATTCACCTTGTTTGTTGTGAGGTACGATTTAATATCCTCAAATTCGTATTGTGTCAGAGGCCTTTCACGATACCGCGAATCGTCTTCGTCCCAGCTAAAAATGACGCGGTCTTTGTATATACGTATGTAATTACTGTCGTAGGCATAGACACCAACAAGGTCATTGTCTTTCTTCACCTCCTCCTGCAGGCGTTTTTCAACCGCTTTGATCTCGGCGTCGTTACCGCTGCCGCTCCAACCGTTATAAAGCGAATCGTTGCCCACACTTTGGAAAAGTTCCCACAAGTAAGGAACATTTTCCTCAGCCGCACCTTCTACAAAGAAGGCGCTCGTCGCGCCAAGTATCTTTGCCTTATTCTGATGCCGTGCGAGAACAAAAGCCCGAGCCTCTACCGAATCTTCGGCCTCAAGGTATCTTTCCGCAGCGGTCTGAAGCAGTTGTGACGGAGCATTCAAATTTTCGGCGACCTTCACAACCGGCAGCGGAGCCCTTATCAAACGTGCACATGCCAGCATTGCGGTTTTAGCCTCTGCATCGCCGCTCTCAAGGATCGTGTCAAATCCCGGGAGGTCTTCGAGGATACAAGCTGCAACGCCGACCGCGACGGGTTTACCGGTTTGAAGTTCAATAACGTCCGAAGGCAGTTTTTCGCGAAGTTCTTTACGCCGGCTCAACAACTGAACTATCGTAACGGCATCGGCCGCATCACGTTTCAGGTCACGCAGCAGCAAAACACTGAACACCGGATTTTTCCATTTGAGGATCAGTGTGCGATACGCCGCTGCCATCCTGACGTCTTTCGTATCAAGCACTTCGATGCGGTCAACAATTGCCCTCGCTAGTTCGTCAGATATTTCGGAAGCTTGTGTTATCTGCTGCCCCAAAATTATTCGGATCTCAGCCGGCGTTATGGGCCTCGGTTTACCTCCGGAATTCAAATTAGCAAGGACCTGGCTAAATTCATCCCGATCGACAATAAATGGAGCGTTTGCAGCGGTACTGTTGCTTGTTGTATCCGGAAGTGTTTTGACTGTAGCATCAAGCGCCGTCAACTGCTCAGGGATGGAAAAACCTCCGCATTCGAGAATAGCGCTTATGACACCATAGAGTTGATAGCTGTCAACTTCGGACAAAACCCGCCGCAACGCCGGAACAGCCCTGCCGTCTTTTTGTTTTGCGAGTGCCGATACTGCCTGAAATCGATATGGATAGTAAGTTTCACTCGTGCCATCTCTAGTGGAACCTGCCGTGGCATTTGCATTGGCCATGGAGTTTGCGGACGGAAAAAATTGCGGGTCACGGATCACCGTATTTGCTGCAATTCTCATCTGAACCTGTTTTTCGTCAAGCACTTTCAGCAATCCCGGCACGCTTTCGGGTATTTGATATTCACTGAGCTTTTGCACGATGAAACCTCGTGATCCACTAAGATCTCCTCCGTCAACTGCCCATTTTGGATCTTCTAGCCAAGGAAGAAAACACTGCACTATCTGACGTTCGATCTCAGGGCTCAGTCCTCGGCTCAGTGCGGTTCTAAGATTATTAAGAGCAGCCGCCCTCACAATTGGATTAGATGTTTTTTCGAGCAGCGCGATCATTTTAGGGACGTATTTCTCAGGCGGAGAATACATAATGAGCGTCGTGAGCATCGTATATCGCGGCATTTTAACCAGAGTTTCATCCTCGAACAGCGAGAAACTCCAATCATCGCGTCCCGGAAAATCAGGCCCGTGCGTAATAGCATCGTTGGCCATATCTCTGGCACCGTCGGGCAGAGAACGATTCTCCACCATTCGCATCAGTTCGCTGCGGTATCTCTCAATATCACTTAACGAACCGGTGTCGAGAGCTCGTTGGTAAAGTGCCCACGTCGCCAGCGTCCTCGACACCGGCTGAGTTCCGTCGTTGTAAAGCTGGTTTATGACCGGACTCGCTTTGTCAAAATCATGCCGCGTCAACGCCAGCAAGGTCCGCTCGTCGCTCGAGCCAACGTAACCGTCAGGCGTGTCCTTTATACGCTGGGAAGCTCGCTCCAGGTCACCGCTGAAATACGGGCTGTGCAAACGCAGCCACTCCTTAAGTTCCCTGCGTTGATCCCGATTGATCCCGTCGTCCGAATCAGAGCGGTCGTAGAGTTCTTTGATCGCGTCGACCGTCGTCTTGTTATCAGGCAGGATGCTAAGCAGTTGCGATGCCAGCTCCGGTTTTTTTGACATTTCACCGGCAAGTCTTTCGAGTGTCCGTTCAGATGGCAAGGCTTGATAATTAAGCGGGCCGCGATAATTGTTTGCCTGGTATACCCAGTAATCGATCAGGTCCTCGATCGGGGCATTGTCATTCGGCGGATTGTTTTTGTCGTAGAACTTATCGTCTCGGGCCCGCGCACCATTTACCAACAGATTTGGCGGCGGCGGAGCAGGTAAGCTTAAGAGTTTTATCAGGACATTTTCCTTCGCCGCCGTCACAGCATGCGGAGGGAACAGAAAGAGCGAAAGCAACACGAGGAGCAAGCCACAAATGGCGATGGCTGAAATGGATCTTTTCATCGTAGTATGGAACTATCAATGGACATTTTATGAATCCCGCCTGAATGATGCGATTATATACTTTTGTCGGCGTGACGCAAGGAAAAAATAAGACCATTGCGCAGGCGTTTCCGACACTAGTTATTCAATGACCTTTTCAAACAAGATCAGGACACTTTTTCGCGGCAATGTACGGTTTTTCGACTTGCCGCGTGAAGCCATGCGTCGAAAAAAGGTCATTGATCACCAAAAACAAGAACGCCGCGACCGCGAAAAAATTGCAGGTAAATCAGCAAGGCTAGCTCTCCAATTCGCATCCGCCTCGACATCTGAATTGCTAACACATTTCCGGGAGCGAAATGCATCTTTTTTTCGGGTCGAAGATCTCGTCCAGGTCGCAACGCAGCGATCCGAACATTTCCCTGCTGAAACTGCGCACCTTGTCGCAAACGCCGAGCGGATCGTCAAAGAGTCGATCTGGGATCTGGCGGGTTTAGGCGAGTTCAAATTCAAAGCTGAAAACTACTGGCGATGCGACCCTATCACGGGAAAAGATTGGGGAACGGATTATCATGCTGATGTTGTCACATACAGCGACGACGGAGCGGACATTCGCATCGTCTGGGAACTAAATCGTTTCGGCCACGCGGCCACACTTGCATGTGCCTATTCTGTGACCGGTGATGAAACTTACGCCGAGACTTTTTTTGAGCATATCAAAAGCTGGATGCAGCAAAATCCTTATGCCACCGGTGCAAACTGGAATTGCGCAATGGAAGTTGCCTTACGGGCGATCAACTTGCTTGCCGCATTTGATATCTTTCGCCGATCAAAAACTATTACAGGAGATAAACTCGCCCAGGTTTTAAAACTCTTCGATCAGCACGGCAGATTTATTCACGAAAATAGTGAATTCTCATACATTGCGACCAGCAATCATTACTTGTCTGATGTGATCGGCCTTTTTTGGATCGGCACACTTATGCCGGAATTGGAGAGGGCCACCAAATGGCGCGATCTTGGCCTTCGCGAGATGCTTCGAGAGATGGATAAGCAAGTTTTGCCTGACGGAGCAGATTTTGAGGCTTCGACCGGTTACCACAAATTCGTAGCCGAGATGTTTCTTTTCTCTTTTATTCTCGCCGAGCGCAATGACATCATAATCGAACAAAAATATCTCGAAAAACTTCGCGGCATGCTGCTCTATTTGCAATGCATCCAGCGTCCCGACCACCGCATGACGCTTATCGGCGATGCAGACGGATCTCAGATCATTCCGATCATCAAACGTGACGCCGATGACGCCGCATACCTGTTATCAATTGGAGCGTTGTATCTCAATGACGAGAAACGAGAACTAAACGAGATCGGACCGGAAGCCGCCTGGCTTTTCGGCGTGAGCAGCATTTCGGCTCCACAAGAGATTGATGACAATGAACGCTCGAGGTCCGTCCGATTTTCGAACTCAGGTTCGTTTGTCTTGCGAAATGACGATCTTTATCTGCATTTCAATGCCAATGATTGCGGCATTAATGGCCGCGGTTCGCACGGCCACAACGACGCACTAAGCATAGAGATCTCGGCGTTCGGCAGTCCATTTATCATTGACTCGGGAAGTTATGTATATAATCTTGACCGCGAAGCACGACACCTTTTCCGTTCGACCGCATATCATTCGACCGTGATGGTTGATGATCAGGAACAGAACACAACAGATCCCGAACTTCCCTTCATAATGGGCAATGAGGCACGTCCCGTTGTCGATGAATGGCAAGTTTCTGCTGAGTTTGATCGCGTATCGGGAAAGCATTTTGGTTACACCCGACTGACGGAACCAGTGACGCATCGCCGAACAGTGGAATTCCACAAACGAGATCCGTACTGGCTGATCGAGGACTATCTAACCGGCAAAGGCCGGCATAAATTCAGCTTTTCTTTTCATCTTGCACCGGATATCAAAGTGAGTGACATCGATCAAATGACTGTCAAGATCGGCGACAATGATGCCCGAGCTCTGTATATACGAGCGATCGGCATTGATGCTAAACATGAGGTTGTTTCCGCATTTGCCTCGCGCAACTACGGCCATAAAGAAAATTCCCTGATCCTCAGATGGAATGTAACCACCAACGCACCTCTCACTGTCCGTTTCTTGATCGTGCCATCAGGCTCGGCTGAAAATGACGCATCAAGATTGGAGTTGCTGCAGCGGTTGACCGACAATATCGATAACTAATATGTGCGGAATTGTCGGAATTTGGGAATACGGTGCAAGCGAAGGTAAGGTTGGCCTGCCGCTCATCGAAGCGATGCGCGACACAATGCCGCATCGCGGGCCAGACGACACAGGCTCTCATATTTTCGATAACGGCAGAGGCGCGTTTGGTTTTCGGCGGCTGTCGATCATCGATCTTTCTTCTGCGGGCCACCAACCGATGCGCGGCTGCGAATCACGAAACATATGGCTGGTGTTTAACGGCGAGATATACAATCACTCTGACCTGAGGCCCAACCTGGAATCGCGCGGCCATGTATATAGATCAAAGACCGACTCCGAGACGATCATCCATCTTTACGAAGAAAAAGGTATAGAGTTTGTTCACGAGATCGAAGGCGATTTTGCCATCGCATTGTGGGACGAGCAAAAAGAAGAGCTTTCTCTCTATCGAGATCGCATGGGTGTCAAGCCGCTTTACTTCTATATAAAGGAAGGCCGGATGATCTTCGCTTCTGAGATCAAAGCTATCCTTCAGCATCCCAAAGTTGAACGCGATGTCGACGAAAAGGCACTATCTGACTATCTGACATTTTTGACAACTCCTGCGCCGCAGACATTATTTAAGGACATTCAAAAACTGCCCGCTGGCCATCGTCTTGTAATAAACCGGCGAGGTGACGTGAAGATCGATCAGTATTGGGACGCCTTGCCTCAAAAGGAAATGGCGACACACACCGAAGCCGAGCATATGGATGAGATCCTTCGCCTGCTTCGTTCATCCATAAAGAAGCGAATGATGTCCGACGTGCCGTTCGGAGTTTTTCTTTCTGGGGGCGTTGATTCGAGCGCAAATGTTGCATTGATGTCCGAGTTGATGGATCGTCCTGTTGACACGTTTACTGTTGGCTTTCGCGATCATGTATATCTAAACGAACTCGAATCCGCCCGCCGTATCGCTAAGATCTACAATACCGATCACCACGAAGTAATGATCGGCGATAAGGAATTCAACGACTTTCTACCCGAGCTTGTATTTCATCAAGACGAGCCGATAGCCGATCCGGTTTGTGTGCCGCTGTATTATGTATCCAAACTTGCTCGTGATTCGGGGACAACGGTCGTGCAAGTCGGCGAAGGTGCTGACGAGATATTTTCAGGCTACGAAAATTACGTTCGGAACATAAGAATGTACGACGGGATCTGGCGGCACGCCGAACGCGCACCTGCGATCGCAAGAAAAGCGATCGGTGGATCGGTTCGAAAGATCTTGAAAGCTACCGGGAAAAAGAAGCTCGTGATCGAGCTTGCACGACGTCTCGAAAAAGGCGAGCCGATGTTCTGGGGCGGAGCCGTCGTTTATGATGAATCATTAAAACCAAGTGTGCTCTCGCCCAGAATGCGCTTCTCTTTGAACGGCCATTCGTCGCTTGCGACGGTCAAACAATACCTTGATCATATCGAGAGTGAGCGCCCGGCGTCTGACATGCTGTCACGGATGACCTATCTCGAATTGAAGCTGCGCCTTCCCGAATTACTTCTAATGCGCGTTGACAAAATAACGATGGCAACTTCGGTCGAGGCGCGAGTTCCGTTTCTCGATCATCATCTAGTAGAGTACGCAATGGGAATTCCTCGTGAGCTAAAGGTAAACGGCAAGACCGGCAAGCATATTCTTAAACGCGCTCTCGAATCGATACTGCCGCACGATCTGCTCTATTCGAAAAAGCGCGGCTTCGGAGCTCCCATTCGCGAGTGGTTTAGAACCGGTTTGGGCACGGAATACAGTGAGCGGCTGTTGAATTCGCCGATCTGGAAACGTGATTATTTCAACCGCGTTTTTGTCGAGCAAATGCTCATTGAGCATCGCAGCGGACGCTCCGACTGGAGTTTTCATTTGTGGGCGTTGCTGAATCTAAGTCTTTGGTATGAACACTGGATAGATAATGGATGAGAGCGGAACAACCAGATTTTCGCGAAATGTCGCGTGGACGCTCGGTGCCCGGCTGACCATTGCCGGCGGGAGTATGCTTTCAGGCGTAATTGTCGCCCGCTGGCTCGGTGCCGCGAGCGTTGGCACATTGGCGTCACTGACCGTGCTGACCGTGCTCGCACTTAGTTTTGGCAGCTTCGGCCTTACTTCCGCGACGACATATCTCGTGGCTCGTAACCGTCATCAGTTGAGATCTGTGATGGCGGTCGCTGTGTCGTTCGCTTTTATTGCAGGTGTGATCCTTGCTCTGGGAATATTCGTTCTAACGGTCATAAAACCTGATGTATTTGGCGATATTCCGACACAATTAATAACGATCGCCGTGCTGGCGATACCTTTTCAGTTATTGATGCAATTCTCTCTCGCCGTATTTCTCGGCCTGGGTAATATTGCCCGGTACAATTTGTTCGATCTGTTCTCGCAGGCGTTCCTGGTCATTAATCCACTTGTCACTCTCGTGTTGCTTGGAATGGGTTTGCTTGCGCTTGTGACCTTAAATGCGGCAACGGCCGCGTTCCTGAGTCTTGTGGTGCTGGTAATTCTGTTTCGGACAGCGATGGCAGAAGGCGGCAATTTTCGTATCGACAGCACGTTGGCTGGCGAGATGTTTCGATACGGTTTGAAATTCTACGTCGCCATGGTCTCGTCCGTAATTATTTTTCGTGCCGATCTGCTGATCGTAAATTACTTTCGCGGAAGCTCGGAGGCAGGCGTGTATGCCGTTTCAACTCAGGTTGGAACACTAATAATGCTGCTGCCGAACGTGATATCGACAGTCCTTTTTCCACGTGTCACCGAAGCACAAGATACAAGCGGCGAAATGACTTGCCGTGTGACGCGGCATACTGCTTTTATAATGCTTGTAGTTTGCCTGGCTTCCGTTCCGGCGGCATTTTTGCTTCCTGTCTTGTACGGATCCGCGTTTGCGGCCGTTCCGTTTCAGGTCCTGATACTGCTTCCGGGCGTTTATTTGTTAGGTATTGAGATCGTTCAGGTACAGTACTTCAGCAGTCTGGGTTTGCCAAAAGTGATCCCGTTATTTTGGGTTGTGACAATGCTTTTGTTCATCACTCTTGATCTCGTTTTTGTTCCATGGTTTGGAGCATATGGCGCTGCTGCCGTCTCAAGTCTTGCTTATTCGCTGATGTTTGTTTTGGTTGCCATCCATTTCCGGTCAAGGACCGGACGGTCATATTCCGAATCGTTTCTGCTTAGCGGTGACGAATTTCGCGGCATCCTGAAATTACACAAAACCGCGATCAAGACAGAACTAGGATGACGAACATCGAGATAGAAGAAAATCTCTGGGGCTACGGCAAGCGGCTGCGCTTCGTATGCACATCGATCGAGGCTGCTTTTCCCAGTCACGTTCCGTCAGAATTGCGCATTCTGGATGTTGGCTGCGGCTCGGCAACGCAGCTTGGCCTGCCGCTCGCTCAACGGGGCTATAAGGTGACCGGTATCGATACGCATGAGCCATCGATCCGGGTTGCATGCGAGATATCAAAGGATCTTCCGAACGCAAAATTTGTACTTGGCAGCCTCGACGATCTTGATGCCGAGCCGTTCCCAGTTGTAATACTTTCCGAAGTGCTCGAGCATGTCAGCGAACCGGAAGAACTCCTGAGACGATCGCTTACTCATCTACAAAAGAACGGACTTGCGATCGTGACCGTGCCGAACGGCTACGGTGAATTCGAATGGGATTCGTGGGCTTATCGCAATCTTGGGGTCGAAAAATTGGTGAAGAGATTCAAGGATCGCCGAGGTGAAAAGTCGGAAAAACAGCACAACGGTCCAAGCACCGAAAATCAGGATGACGGGCACATCCAATTCTTCTCTCAGCGCCGGATGATGGAGATGTTTCGATCACAAGGTCTTGCTGTGATACATACACAAGGTTCTACGCTTATGTCGGGCCCGTTCGTCGCACACACATTGGGACACATTCCGGCGTTTCTGGATTGGAATTCACGGATCAGTGACAGATTGCCGTTGGCACTCGCAAGCGGATGGTTCTTCGCTCTGCAACGCCGCTCGGAGGCGAAAAAATGAAGGTCATCCTCATAACGCTTAGCGGTGATACCGAAAAAGCCTCATATGCGATAAATGAGCTCTTTCCCGGCGCTGAAATTGAACGCGTCTCACGTGATCTACTTGAAAACGGCAGCATGCTCGAACGCCTGAAACAAGTGCGCGTAAAAAGCCCCGATATTTTTGCCATTATGACCGAGAGCCTTGAGTGGCTGTATGGCCGACAAGCATTAATGCTTTTCGGCGCACTTGCCGGAGCAGGTCGATCCGTGATTTTCGATGCACACGGCCGGACTCTCAGCGATAAAAGAGCATCGCTGTTGCTCTCATCGCCCTTTCGATTTGTACGGGGGTATTTTCGCGGGCTCTTGGGAAAAAGAAAAGCAAATAAAACACTTTCCAGATTGGAATTCCAAACTGCTTCGATGCCGAAACCATCGCACACGGTCAGTGATCATCTTCAGGTCGCATATCTGCGAGCAACGCCTGGACCGGGAACGCAACCCGGCGGAGCGGCAAGTCACATTAACGGCGTTGTTAAAAATCTCACCAAACTCGGAGCCTCCGTCACCTTAATCAGTAATGACGAGATCGCGGGCCTCGACAAAGATAGATTGAAATTCCACAAGCTCGCTCCTGAGCCGGACGTTATGCCGCGTTCGCCCTCAGACATATGCAACGGAAGGCTATTTTCGGATGCAGCCGCTTCAATTATCTCGTCCGATCCACCTTCGTTCATTTACCAGCGTTATGCGCGTTTTTCATTTGCCGGTGTCGAAGCCGGCTTGCGTAGCGGAGTTCCGCTTTTTTTAGAATATAATGGCTCAGAAGTTTGGATCGGCAGGAATTGGGACGGCACTTCAGATCTCGAGCTGCTCGAACGCTTCGAGCGACTCAACCTTGCCGCTGCGGCGCTCATCTTTGTGGTTTCTGAGGTCGAAAAGAGCAACCTTATCAAGGCAGGCATTTCACCGGAGAAGATCGTTGTCAATCCTAACGGCGTTGACACCGACGCATTTCGTCCAGGCATTGGCGGAGACGAGGCACGGCGTGAATTTGGAATATCCGCCGAAACGGTACTTGTAGGTTTTGTCGGTACATTTGGGCCATGGCACGGCGTCCTTACGTTGACAGATGCGATCGCGGCGACGCCACGTGAAGCAAACATTCATTTTCTTCTTGTCGGCGATGGAAGTCTTCGCTCCGAAGTTGAAAATAGGCTCCGCCACTCTGGAAACCTCGGCCGCGTCACATTTACCGGCACCGTTTCTCACGAGCAAGTTCCGGTAATGCTCAACGCATGCGATATTCTGGTTTCGCCGCATGTGCAGCTCGCTGAGGGAAGCGATTTTTTCGGATCGCCGACAAAGCTTTTTGAATACATGGCGGCAGGAAAAGGGATCATTGCGAGTTGTCTTGGCCAGATCGGCGATGTTTTGACCCATAACGAAACAGCATTACTCGTAGAACCTGGCAATGCCGGCGATCTTTCTATAGCCATCATGCAATTGGCAAACGATGCAGCGTTGCGTATAAGGTTGGGCAAGGCTGCCCGTGAGCGTGCGATCTCACATCACACCTGGCATAGCAACGCCGCACGTATTTTGGAAGAATTTCACGGGCTTCAGCCATCAAAATGAAACTTTCGTTCGCAGAATTCAATAAAGTTTATCTCGGCTCGCTCGACGAGATATGGCCTCATTGGAATGAGACAATGCAGGCCGAAATAGCGCGGCATTGTATCGCATGGTCACCCGACCGAATGGATTTTCGTGAGTATCTGCAGGCGTCATCGATACGTTTTTACAAAGCCTATTGTGCTCTCGTTGATTCCGGCTGCGGTTCGGTGTGTGATGTGGGTGGTTTTTGGGGAGTTTGGCCGATAACAGCAAAAAAACTTGGCTTCGATGTCGCCATGACCGAAGCGATGAAATATTATGGCGATTCCTTTGACCCGCTTTTTGATGTGATCCGGGCAAATGGCGTTGAGATCTTTGATCACGATCCTTTTTTGCCCGAGGCATCTATCGACAAGCATTTTGAGTTTGTAACTGTGATGGCCGTGCTGGAACATTACCCTCATTCGCTAAGAACATTCATAGAGAATGTAAAGCGAATGACCACCGCGAACGGTCGGATATACCTTGAGGTTCCGAACATCGCATACTTGCCAAAACGCATCAGCCTGCTCCGCGGCCAGACCCCGTTGGCGCAATTGGCAGACATATATCGGTCCGAAGAGCCATTCATCGGACATCATCACGAATTTACGATCGAAGAAATACGTGACCTTGCTCGTCTTGGCGGGCTGAAAATAATTACTGAGGAGCTTTACAATTATTCCGTGACCAGTGCCAATATCAAGAGCTTAAAGTCGTCGATCCTTTATCCGGCCGTTTCTCTTGCATTTAAGGTATTCAGGACCGGGCGCGAATGTATCGCTGTGCTTTGCAAGATCGAAAATTAGCTGGACCAATGGATCAACTTTCGTCGGGCGAAAAATTCACAACACGTGCGATTCAGGCCAGCCTCATACTACTGGCTCTTTCGGCTCCTATCTCGATCGCCGCAACGCAGACAGCGTGGTCGCTGGCAGTTCTTTTTTGGCTGATCCGCCTGATCTTCGTGCGCCCAATATTTCGCCGCGACGGGTTCGACATCGCCGTGATCGCATTCGTCGGTCTGACTTTGATCTCGTCGATCTTTTCCTACGAACAAGAGATTTCCCTTCGCAAAATGGTGCCTGTGTCGCTGGTAACAATAGTTTATCTTGTGTCGGGATACACAACGACAAAGCGTATGCTCCATCGTCTCGTCGCAATTGTATTGATCTCCTGTTTCACAGCCTCACTTTACACCTTTACAACACTCATCATTGGCAAAAATCTCAAAGTTCAAAGCATGTCCGCCGATAGTCCGCTAAAAATTGCGGGCATAGAATCAGGAGACACGATCCTAAAGGCAAACGGCATAAACATTACCTCGCCCGAAGATCTTAACGCTGCGATCTCACAGCATTCGACCGACGGTTCGGCATCGATCACGATCTACCGGCACGAACTTATCAACACATATAAATTGTCGTTAGCGAGTTTACCGCCTGAGGCCCAAGGCCTTGGAATACTCGAATGGTCACGCGGCCGAGACACGCGAGCAGCAGGGTTTTACGGACATTACATTACGTATGCGGAAGTCCTGCAATTGATCGCATCGCTTGCCTTGGGGCTGTTTATTTCTTTTTCTGGTCACACTTTTTCACGAGATCGTCTCCTGCTCGCAGTCTCACTTGCTGCGTACGGAACTGCCCTTGTCCTTACGATCACCCGCGCTTCCTGGCTTTCATTTCTGATCTCCGCATCAGTAATGGTCTTACTCGGAGCTAGTCGACGAACAATTCTGATCTGCGCCGCTATTGCGATACCGCTTGCCGTCGCCGGACTGTTCTTTCTGCAGCAAAAGCGTCAGGTAAGTTTTTTTGACACTACGGACGGCTCGACCACTTGGCGTTTGACAGTCTGGCGCGAGGGTTTTAATTTGTTGACGAGCGAACCGCGACATCTGGCTGTCGGCGTCGGAATGGATTCGATCAAAGATCACTATCTTGAATGGCATCTGTTCGATAATGGCCGTCTGCCGATGGGCCACATGCATTCGACACCGCTTCAAATTGCCCTCGAACGCGGCATCCCGACACTAATTGCCTGGATCGCCTGGATGTTTATTTATCTGCGGATGCTGTGGCGCAAACTTAGAGAAAAAAAACTTGAATGGATCGAGCGCGGCATTTTGCTCGGTGCGTTCGGAGGCACGATCGGTTTCTTAACGAGCGGAATGGTTCATTACAATTGGGGCGACTCAGAAGTGGCAATGATCTTCTATCTGATAATGGGTTTGTCATTGGCGGTGATCAACAATACAAAAGCCCGCACGTTAGCAAGGGCATAACAATCGACATAAAAAAGTGCTCAAAGATCGTTCAATAATTTGCTTTGGCGGAGAGGATTGGTGGTACCACCATCCGCATTCGAAAAACCACCTGATGCGCATCTTCGCGCGTGCGGGCAACAAAGTGATCTTCGTCAACTCGATCTCGATGGGCTTGCCTTCGCTGGGCCACAAGGACATTTTGCCGAAGATATTCCGCAAGCTGAAAAGCTACGCCAAACTTGCCCGCACCACCGACGAGGGCATCACCGTCGTTTCACCGGCGACCATTCCCTTCTACGGCACCGCCGCTGTTCGAAAGATCAATCAAAAACTTCTTGAATCACAGATCGGGCTGCTCGCCGAACGGAAAAAGATGTCCGCTCCGATCCTCTGGATCGCGATCCCTACAGCCGCAGAGGTTATCGGCAAGATGGGCGAATCTTGTGTCATCTACCAGATTTCCGACAAATATGACGCCAATTCCGAAGATCACGCGCTCAACCCGGAAACGATCCGGCAACTGCATAATTACGCGATCGAAAAGGCCGACATCGTGCTCTACTCCGGCCGCAAGCTCCTCGCCGAAGCAACTCACGGCCTCGAAAAATCATTCTTGCTCGAACAAGCCGTTGATTTTGAACATTGGTCACAAGTTGCAAGTATTAAACCTGCTGAAGAAATTGCTGCGATCCCTCAGCCGCGTCTCGGTTATTTCGGAGCGATCGATCCGTGGCTGATGGATCAGGCATTAATAAAACGCGCATCAAGAGAACGTCCGGAATGGCACTGGATCTTCATCGGCAATCTCGCCCGCGGCACTGATCTCGCCGACCTGCCGAACGTCCATTTCTTCCCGCCAGTTCCCTACAGCGAACTGCCTCGCTACGCGGCAGGTTTTGATGTGTGCGTGCTGCCATGGGAAACCGAACACGCATTCACAAGCTATGGCTCGGCGATAAAGGTCCGTGAATATCTAGCCACCGGCAAGCCGGTCGTGATCTCGCCGCTGCCCGAATACGAACCGATGGCCGAGGTTCTCCGCATCGCCCGCAGCCGCGACGAATTCATCGCGCTCATCGAAGCCGCCCTCCAAGAAAACGATCCTGAACTCGCGCGCAAAAGACAGGAAGCTGTCCGCTCCGGCACTTGGGCGGCGAGAGCCGAATGGGTCAGCGACCTTATTGAACAGGTTGCGGCTGACCGCACCGTTGCAGAAGCCCGCACGTAAGTAAGGGCGGTACATCCAACGCCAGCATTCAATAATCAATCCCCTGGTTTCATGCCCGCAACAGTTGACAATCACAGCAACACACGCTACACTCATTAAAATGAGCGACGACTTCGACACTCCACACGACGATCTTTCCGATCTCGGCCTCGAAGGCTACGAATCGGCCGTTGGCTGGCAGTCACCGGAAGAGACGGAACTCAGAAAGAAACTCGCAGAATACCGCAAAAAAAATCCGTTCATCTGCCCCGGCGACAACATGCTTGACGTGCGGCCCGCCAACCAATGGATCGAGTTCACCGACTACGAACCGGCCGCCGAGCCGCTCTTCGGCGACCTGTGGAAAGAAGGCGAGCTTGCGATAATGTTCGCCGACACCGGCACAGGCAAAAGCATCCTCGCCGTCCAGATCGCCGAATCTATTGCTCGTGGCGGAAGACCGGAGACAGGAGACGTGAGACACGAGCGCGTTGCAGAAAATTCTCTTATCTCCTGTCTCCAATCTCCCGTCTCTTGTTTCCAGTCTCACGTCTCACGCGCGCAGCGGGTGCTCTACCTCGACTTCGAACTCTCATCGGTTCAGTTCATGGAACGCTATTCAAGGGAAACACACGAAGGCCGGCGCGTCGGGCATTATGAATTTTCGCCGAACCTCTTGCGCAGTGTGATCAATTGGCAGCTCCACTTGCCCGAGCCTTTCAAAAACTTCGGCGAGTTTCTTGAACACTCGATAAGACAGCAGTTGATCGAAACCGAAGCAAAGATCCTGATCGTTGACAATATCTCATACCTCGCCACCTCAAACACCAACGCCAACGCCGCTCTGGCGCTTATGAAAGGGCTCAAAGCAATAAAGGCCGATTTCGGCGCATCGATCCTCGTCCTCGCGCATACGCCAAAACGCCCGATCGTTAAAGCCTTGACCGTCAACGACCTCGCCGGATCAAAGATGCTTGCAAATTTTGCTGACAATTTATTCGCTATCGGCACAAGCATCCGCGCAAAGGACCTGCGTTATATAAAGCACATCAAACAGCGGAACTGCCCTGCTGTTTATGACGCCTCGAACGTGATCGTCTGCCGACTCGAAAAGCCTGACAACTTCCCGCAATTTACTTTTGTAGAATTCGACGACGAAACGCACCACACAACGCGGCCTTACGAATCGACCAACGCCGAACGCACAAAACTGATCGCCGCCGCCAAGGAATTAGCTGCTAAGGGTTACAAACAACGCGACATCGCCGAGCAATTACAAATCGGCCTCGGCACTGTCAATCGCTACTTGTCTGAGGTAGTAAATCAGTAAGATTTAAGAAACATGAGTAAGTTCATTATCAAATCTCGTCGTGATTTTTGGTGGAAGAAGATTGAGAGTAATATAGAAAGAGACGTTATCGTCAATAAACCCTTAACTCCTGAATCTGACTATGAAGAAAGGCCAACGACTTTGGACTCGCGACGAACTAATAATTGCGATGGGTCTTTATTGTCGAATTCCATTTGGCAAACTCCATAGCCGCAATCCCGAAATAATCTCCCTTGCAACTCTATTAGGCCGCACTCCAAGTTCAGTCGCTTACAAACTCGTTAACTTTGCGAGTCTCGATCCCGCTCTCAAAGCAAGGGGAATAAAAGGAGCATCAAACGCGAGCAAGTTAGATAAGGAAATCTGGCTTGAGTTTGTTGATCATTGGAACGTCTTACCTTACGAAAGTGAACGCTTGCGCGCGAAGCTTGAGGGTACAACCGTCGAGAAACTTAACCATTTGAACGAAGATGAATTGCCTCGACAAGGACGCACGAGGGAGCAAATCGTAAAAGTTCGAGTTAACCAATCGTTTTTCCGAAGCGCAGTTCTGGCCGCATATGACAATACGTGTTGCATTACCGGAATTCGTAAAAGTGAACTTTTGATAGCTGGACATATTCGACCGTGGGGACTCGATGAAGAAAATAGGCTCAATCCGAGAAATGGAATTGCAATCAATGCTCTTCACGACAAGGCCTTTGATGCGGGCTTAATTACAATTACGCCTGAGTACATCATCCAAGTATCATCCGAACTTGAGAAAACATCCAGAAACGATCCGATTGGACGTTTTTTTACGAAATATGCGAATCGACCAATGATCTTGCCATCGCGATTCCTCCCGGACAAAGAATTTTTGAAGTATCACAACGATGTCAGATTTAGACCTTGATAGGATTTACAGTTTTGACGAGTTACCTAAAGCCGCACAGGAAGATTTTTTAGTGCAATTTGAGGATGACTTCGAGTTCGATCCCAACGAATTTCGATTTCAGCTGAAAGTCGTTACATACGAGCAATTAACTGAGGAACTCGACGACTCATTTGGCCCGAATCTAATAGACAACATAGAAGAGGATTACGTTCAGAAACTCGCCGCTGACATATTAAAAAATGGGTTAAAGAATCCACCAATTGGAAGTGAGGGCGTCCATCGCAAACTGGCGCATCATTATTTAGAACGAGACATGCTTCGATTTGAATTTTTTCGCAACGATGATTGAGTGAAAAATGTAGTTAGAAACAAACGCGGCTTTGCCGCTCTATTTGCGGAAAAGCTATGCTTTTCCGATGATTACCTAGCCTTTCGCGGCTATGCCGCCGCCCAGTTTAATGTTTCAGGTTTCTAGAGATAATCCCGCTTACTACTTAACTTCGGTTGCTCATAACCGACTACCGATATTCCAGAAGGACACGATTAAACAAGTGATCTGTGACGCTTTTAATGAAGCTCGCAATTCCGGCGGAATAATGATCTTTGCTTACGTCATAATGCCCGACCACACGCATGTGCTCACTGATAACGCTCGTGAGATGAAAGATGTATTGCGTTATCTGAACGGCATCTCGGCAAAGCGTCTTATCAATCATCTAAAAGAGAATGGCTACGAAAGTTCGCTCGCAAAACTTCGCATCCAAGAACGCGGAAAAAACCATAAACACTCGGTTTACGAACACCACCCAAACGCTCTTCGGATAACGGGCGAAGACGCTCTTATGCAAAAAGTAAGTTACATTCACCTCAATCCCGTGCGTGCAGGTTTGGTCGAACATCCTGATGACTATTTATTTTCGAGCGCGCGGCAGTGGCACGGTAAGCCGCTGGAGAACGAACCGCTGATCACCGACCATAAAAGGATCAAATGGCGTACGGCGGCATAGCCGCTTGATTTATGGGATGACTGACGGAAAAGCGCAGCTTTTCCGCAAATAGAGCGGCAAAGCCGCAATTGTCGCAATATCTGGGGACAGCAATACACATCCAATCGAGATTAAAGAGAAGACTGCCGCCCCCGACAAAAAACTGGGGCCATACTTTGGGCTGGATGTTGGACCTTTCGTCAAACTAGCTTTTTACGCTGCAAAGAAAGGAAACCTTCATTCGCTTTTTTTGTGCGGGAGATTAACAACACGAATGACCGCGAACTAGTCAATTGGTGGTTTATCACATTTGACACCTTGGCACAGTTCGCCTCATGGCAATCTGTGGGCGGTGGAACCAATATGCGAGGCGGCGGTAGCACTGTTGTTAGGATTCCACGAGCAGAGTTCACCCAGTTAACCGCCAACGCTCTCGCGGCCCTTTAACGGCTAATTTCCACGCCTCTCCCGCATCCTGAGTACGACTAGTCGGCCTCTGGATGCGGGAGAGGCGTGGGGAAAATTATTTTTGGCATCCTAACCGTTGGCTGAAGCCAACGGCAAATCAAAAGCCTGACCGCACCCTCACACCACCTCGTCAGCGAAAACCGCTGCCACTCCTCCTCGGGCAGGAGAGAGCTTACGGCGGAGCCGAATTCATGTCCCTGAAAGGGACACAGATAATAGCGTAGGGTGAAACCCTACGATGATCGCCACACACAACACGCTCCCTGAAGGGAGCAACAAGAAGCCGATTGTCTGTCCCTTTCAGCGACAGAATTTTTTGCGGTTATCAGTTCGTAGGGTTGCACCCTACGCTATTTTATTGGTCACCTTCGGCGACAAAATGGAAGTCTTCATGGTCGGACTTGTCGGGGTAAACGCGGGAACTCCATCGTGGTAATGAACATAATCTTTGCAATGCATTATTTGTCAATATGTTGCTGGAAAGTGCTATATGTTGTTCCACCCGTGTTCCATTTGTTCCACTTTAGGTGGAACGGAACAAAAATGTCTTTTTAAAAGAGAAGTGCGGCTTGAGTTTAGAAAACTCAAGCCGCGATTATCAGATAGGCAGACTGTAGGCCTTCGCAGAGGTTGTAGGCAAAAGGCGGATTATCAAAGGGCAGGGCAATGTACCAAACGAACCAACTCCTCTGCTTTCGTTCAGCTCGCAGGTACGGAAACTTTTTGTCAATCGTAAGAGTTATGCCTATCTCTTACTGAGAACTTTTCATAGCGATACCGATGCGTTTTGCTTCGCGGCCGATTGCCGCGGGATCGCTTTTCAAAGTATGTATCTCTTCCTGAAGTGCAATATTTTCGTCCATCAGGCTTTGGATCTGAGCAGCAAGCCTCTGGTTTTGTTCAACTTCCTCACGCATTTCGGTGAATGCACGGAAATTGATCGAGATTATCAACATCGCAAATATCGACGCGACGATCACATAAGGCAGCCAGCTCGGAGCCATTCGATGGTCTGCCTTCGCACTGACACGACGCCGGCGTGCGGTCGTCGACGAACGAGCGACGCGTGCTCTGCCTTGCGGATTATCCCAGTAAATATTTGCGGCCTTGCTCAAGTAGATCCTCCAGATCGTTTACGTTTTCGCTCTCGGCGTATATCCTGACCATCGGCTCGGTGCCC
>CAZGSC010000037.1:0-22293 GCA_964528325.1 uncultured Chloracidobacterium sp.
CGGTCGTAGTTCTTCTTCAGTTGGGCGTTGGTGACATGCGTGTATATCTGCGTCGTCGAAATATCCGCATGACCGAGCATCTGCTGCACCGAGCGAATATCAGCACTATTTTGAACGAGGTGAGTCGCAAAAGAATGCCGTAAAGTATGCGGCGAAACACCATCAAAGCCGCATTTTTTAGCATGTTCTTTTATCATTGCGTATATCGCTTGCCGATTGAGCGGCGAGCCATTCGTACTAACAAAGATATTATCGATCTCGATGTTTTCTCTTTTTCGACGCACGGCAAGGTAGCTTTTCAGCCATTCGACGGCACTCGAACCGACCGGCACACGCCGTGTTTTACTGCCTTTTCCAATCGTTGTGAGAATGCCGGAATCTATGTCAATGTTGCTGATCTTAAGATTTGCTGTCTCGGAAACGCGCAAGCCCGACGCGTACATTAATTCAAGTATCGCACGGTCTCGGAGGCCTGTTTCCGTCGATGTATCAGGAGACGTGAGCAGAATTTCGATCTCGGTTTGGTTCAAAAATCGCGGCAAATAAACACCTTTTTGTGGGGCAACAAGGTCCTCAGCCGGGTTTTGCTTGATATGGCCGTCGAACATCAGAAACTTATAAAACCCGCGAACCGAGCTGATAAGCCGCCGCTTTGAGTTTTCCGACAGTTTTTCGCCGCCGAGATCGATCAGCCATTCGCGTAAGCCCTGTCTTGTCAATGATATAATCTCCAGACTGTTCTTCTCGGCCCAATCGTTCAGGCGTGTGAGATCGTTCTCGTAGCTTTCGATACTATTCGCTGCCAGGCCTTTTTCGACACGACAGTAGGTGAGGTATTCACGGATGAGGTCGCGGGTCATAGGAAAAGCACTCATTGGTTACTGCTTGCACAGGGAAAATGGAAATTTCAATACAACGTCCGCCCTATTTTCGGCGCTGTCAATCCGAAGTCTGTTTGTGAGCAGATAACCGTCCTTATCTTTTTCTGCGTTGGCCTTTGCGGTTTCGATCTTATCAAGACACTTACGCCATGTGTATGTATTATTAGGCCAAAGATATGCGTAAATTATCCCTTTTTGCCCTTTTAAAATTCTTAGTACAAAATTTCCATTCGTGTCCGTAGAACCCCATGGATCATTGTTAACCGGAAGTCCGCCCTCACCTGAAGCAAATTTCACTGATTCTCCGGACACCGGCATATCATCACTGAATAGAACTCGTCCCTTTACAGTGACAGTTTCGGAGGGACGCGATGCCCTAATGGTAAATCCGTTAATAAACTGTCCCGGGCCAATAGTTATTTCCTCAGCAGTTTTTCTGTCATCTGTGCCGGAAGAATAGAATCTGGGGTATGGATATTCTGCGGTAACCTCGTTTTTTGGATTCCCTACAATCACGTAAGTTCCCGCTGGGATGTCTTCAAACTCAAAACTCCCATCTTTTTTTGGATAAGCTGTCTCAACGAAGTATTGGCGAGGTTTATCCTTCGCCGGAATTAGGTTTAGGCGCACATCCTCCAGGGGCAAACCATCTGAATCTAATAAACGCCCTCGAACGGAATTATGGATTCTAAAGCTAAAACTCATTTCGGCCTGACCCGAGTTTGGAAGGTCAACCGACGACGAGTCACCTTTCTTAAAGTTATCGTCTTGGGGCAAATATCCTTTTAGCTTTTCAGGTTCAATACGGTATTGTCCGGGTGGAAGTCCATAAACTTCATAAACGCCGTTTTCATCGGTTCTTGCGCGAATGTTTTTGCCATTACCGGATATCCACACTGTGTGGTTCTTCAGTGGTTCGTACTTGATTTGATCTTCATCCACAGCGCTGTCGAAGTACTGGCTTATGATTCCGGAAATCCGCGTCCGGCCCCGCACATTCTTAAGATTGTCCAAATAATTTATATCAGCGGCTGCCCATTTTTTTGGTCTAGAGCGCGTACAGACACCAGCAAAACTCAAGTCCGTTCCAAGGTAAAACAAGAATTCCTTGTCGAGATCTTTGTCGCTAAACGTCCAAATGCAATCCGCTCCGCCACCTTGGAAAAACGTAAGCTCTTGACCAAGTGTTAAGTCGCCTTTATATACTTTTTCAACTCTGAGCTTTGTCCATTTGACTCCGTCGTATCCCGACCGCTGATCACTTCCAGCTTTTTCAATATGCACCGCTTTCAAAATGGCAACGTTCTTTGAACGAGCAAATTCCTTATCGACGGTGCCGATGTCAGCGCAGGAACATGCTAGGGCATTAGACGAAAACCAAACGAGTGAAAGGATGGCCGTGAGAGCAATGAATATCGTGCGACTTGTGTCCACGAATAAATACTATGGAAAAAATAGATTTCTGGCAATATTATTCTGGTTTATACTCAGCCGAATCTTGATCCACACATCTCTGAAGAAAACTCTCAGATAGACTGCTGGACTCAATTCGACGCATCGAATTCCATCGATCAAAATTCCAGTTACGAAGATCAGGAATGTTTCTTTGCGGTGTACAATAGCGATCACCGATGTCATTAAGAATGTTTTCACGGTCATTGGAGTTCATCGAATCCAATGAGTCCAACAAAGGCGGTACAACTGCATCGCTTAGTTGACGATAATATTTTGCATCGAATGTCCTGCCTTGCCGCATCAACGCGAGATTGGTTTTGACAATGAATTCATCCGGATTGAAAACATGTGTTGCTCCGAGGATAAAGAACGCCGACCACAACGCTCCCCACGCAAAATGTTTTCGGGCGCCGCGCAAAACAGTCGCGCCGAACCACACAAAAACTATCGCCAGCCACGACATAAAGATCAGCGGGTAGAGGCGGATCGTCGTCATTCCGTAACCGAGATTGCCGGTGAGCAACATGAGCCGCTGGACAGCCGAGGCCATGATCACGAACAGCAAGCCGATCTGAACGCAGGCAAGCACGCGGAAGAGTTTTTCCGAGAAGGGATCTTCTTTGCGAATGAGCCAATGACCGACGAGCAGCATCGGCAAAGTGAGCGCGGACACAGCGACGAGCTCGCCAAAGCCTCGTCGCGCGTATTCTGCAAGTTTGAAATCGGGCGTATTTTGGACAAGATCCATTCCGCCAAAAAGATACGGCACCTGAACGATCACAAAACTCAGAAACAACAAATTCACTAGGCCAAGGATCACCCCGATCTCGACCGTGCCAAGCGTAAAACCGGGAGCGATCGAATTATCAATGTTGGCCCATGACCATGCAGGTTTCTTTGCGGACGGCGACTGCTCGTCTGTTTTTATTTCCGCCTCAGCACTCGCCTCATCGGATGTATTTATATACTCAACAACCGTTTTGTTTTCCGGCAATACGACGGGATGCTCGCCTGATTCTGCACGAAATTTGTCCACCTTGCTCTCGTCGGTTTTCGCTGCAGCTGTATCAATGATCGAAAGCGACGGCACGGCAACAGTCCCGGTTCCGAAAATAATTGCCCCGCGAAAATACCCCGCCGTCAGCCACGCAAACACTGCGAACAACATTCCATGCGAAAGCACTATGTCGAAGTCAATATTAAAAACCTTTCGCACCCAACCGTCATACACCGCGTCTGCGGCCATAAACAAGCCGCCAAAAATAAGGATCAATGGCGTTGCTATCAGCAGGCTGCGAAATACTGAGAACGCCTGCTTTCGCCAGCCGTTCATCGGAAGTTCGTTCCAACCTATATCGCTGGCAAGCAGCGCGAAGGGAGCGAACAAGGAATTCAGAGCAGCCCAAACGACGCCGACCGCGTATTGAAAGATTCCGGCAACCTTCGCCGTTACATTCAGCGTCGGCAGAATGAGGACGCCGAGTATCGCAACGATTGCAAAGGTATCAGCAACGCGAAGCTCGATCGAATCACGCCATACGAACATTGACGCGAAAAACAACAATGCCCCGAGCAGCGCATACGTTTGTGTATTTAACCGCTTAGAAGCGTGACGCCAAAGCAACGTCAAAACTCCGCCTGCAAACGCGAGATTAAAAAGCAAAACATTTAAGCCCCAAGGCGTTTGCCGCAGCAAAACATCGCCCAGCACGCCGAGGACGGCCGCGACCTGTAATATCTCTAAACCCGATCTAGTCCGTTCGTTCATAAAAAAAATGCCCTTAGTTCGTGCGGGCTTCTGCATTTGCAGTCTCATTTTGTTCCCGAAGTTCAAAGAACGTTTGGGCGTGAAAAATGCTGTCTTCGTCGCCGACCAAAACGTGCTCGATGGTTTTGTCGATTCCGTAGCCTTCGGTGATGAGCAGTTTCGGATTTGCCGCAGTCGCCGGCACGTCAAAAACGATCTCTTTTTCGATGGTTTGATTGTTTGAAATGTCCTGGTCGAGTTTGATGTTTGCGGTCGGTAAAGCAGATTCAGCTGCAAGGTCGCGCTCGATCTTATCACCGTTTGCGAGAACAACTCGCGCCTTTGGTTCGATCAGGTGCAAATTGATCGACGGATTTTTTGCATCGCTAAAGACCTTTATTTTCACAATGTAAAACCTGCCGTTCGCCAACACGCTGCCAAGCGTTTTTGCCGTGCGGACATTTGTCACCGACGCGTGCAAGTGGCAGTCGAGATAGAAACCGCAATACTCTTTTGCCTCGCCCGCCGCGAGAACTTTCTCAGTGCTCGTCAGCGAAAAACCAAGCAGCATCACGACATAAAACACAAACCAAACAGCAACACCGCCGACAACAAAATTTCGCAGCCAACACTTTTTGGTAACTATCGCCGCGATGAATAAAACAAACGCAGCCAACAGCCCACCTATAGTCATTAGCATCAACAGCACACCCATTTTTCCACCTACTTTTGTTTCATCGCCTTGATCAAGGCTTCCATATGATCGAGATACCTCGTCAACGCCTTGCGTCCGTCTTTTGTGATCGCGTATTCGGTCAGAGGCATGCGGCCTTTGAACGATTTTTCGCATGTCACGTATCCGGCCTCTTCGAGCCTGCGGGCGTGAACGCTTATGTTGCCGTCCGATGTCGCGAGCAGGTCCTTTAGCTCTGTAAAGCTAAGTTTGCTGTTCGCCGCGAGCGCGCTGATTATGCCAAGGCGCATTCGCTCGTGAATGACCTTGTCGAGCTCACCAGAGACGGTTTCAGCCGCACGAGCGACCGTCAACCCTTGTATATTTTCTTTTGTTTTTATTGCTAAATTCTTTGCCATTATTAAACCCTTACCCGCCGTAGCGTCTAGCGATGATCGCTCCAAAGATTATGTGCAGTCCACCAAAGCTCAGGCCCATCATCAGGCTCCCGTAACTTATGGGCAGAGCGAAAGCTATGGCCCCCAGCAACATAAAGCACCAGCCCATGACCGGAATGACTCGAACCGAAAATGCTCCGCCGCTTGCGACGGCCGCTCCGTATGCCAACATGCAAACCGGTGCCATTTGGTAATAGTGGCCATACTTCCACAAACCGAGCACGGCAACGACGCCGGCAACAAGCGGCGGCGCAAACCCCATGGCAAACTTTTTCGCTGGCGCTGAGACAAGCGATTGGCCCGCGATCTTCGATTTCTGCCACATGGCGAGCAGGCCGATCGCGAAAGCAAGACACGCTTCCACAAACCAGGTCATCAGCGATTCAACTAGATATACCTGCGTGCTTGCGATGTATGCCGTAACTACGGCAGTCACGCCCATCAAAATACCGCCGTAACCCGGAACTGCCGTAAAAGCGGTCGAGCGTTCCATCGTCTCGCGGATGAATTTGAGGTTGTCGATCGCGCGGTCGCCGAGATTAACCGCCGCATTCTGCGGGTCTTCGTCTTTTCGGAGAGCTTGATTATTCGCCATAGTGAAACAAGAATATCTCAAGTAATTTCATCTGTCAAGTACTTTATAATATAAAGTCGAAAAATAAAAAAGGGCGGCCCGTCAGGACCGCCTAAACCCTCATGGAGTTAAGGAAACTTACTTAATGCTTTTCGTCCATAGCAACTTTGCCTTTGAAAGTGCGAAAAAGAAATGTGAAATATCCAAGAGCGATGATGATACCGACCACCCACCAAACAATGCCAACACTGAGGCCGTATGCCCCGGCCTTTGCGTTGTGAACGGTCAGGCTGTGGGCCGGATCGAGCGCCGGCAGGACGTTCGGGTAAAGGCCAAAAACAGCGCCCCCCAACATCACCGCTAGATAAACTGACGACGAAAGAAAAGCCGCCTTGTCATTGCCTTTTGAATTGAAAAACTTGATCGCGGCCAGCGACCCGGCGACTGCGGCTGGTATCACCCAACCGATCGGCATCGCATAGTAGTTGTCGAGAAGCTGCGGGCGAACATTCAGCACCGCAGCTAAACTCAAAATGGTAACCAGAACAAGTGCGAACCAACCGAGGCTGACAACTTTTCGTGAACGGGCATTCATATCACCTTCAGTTTTCAAGGCGAGATAATTTGCACCGTGCACTGCCAAAGCCACAAAAGCGACGACCCCCGACAGCACCGTGAACCAATCAAGAATGCCGGTCTCACCGGTCACTCCCCAATGTGTAAATAGCGGTTCGAAAAAGTATCCGGTTGCATCAAGCGGCACACCGCGAATGACATTGCCCAATGCCGCTCCGAAAAATATCGCCAGTAAAACGCTCGACATAGAAAACACAAAATCCCAAAAACTTGTCCATAATCGATTTTGGATTTGATGACGCAATTCTATCCCGGCGGCTCTGAGAATAAGCAGCCACAGGACCATTATCAGCGGCAAATAAAACCCGCTGAATCCTGCCGCGTAAAGCGCGGGAAAAGCAAAATACAAAGTTCCGCCCGTCGCTAGCAGCCATACTTCGTTTCCGTCCCAAACAGGGCCTATCGCACTGATCACGGCAGCACGTTCCTTATCATTTCGTCCGACAAAATAATGAACTATGCCCGCGCCGATATCGAAGCCATCAAGAATGACATAGCAGACCAACATGAATGCAACGATCATGAACCAAACTGTTTCCATATTGGCCTCCTAATATGACTCCGCCGCAACGGCTTCACCGAGTTCATCGACTCCGTGCTCAATACGCCGAAGCATAAGAAAAATATACAGCAGCGTAAGGACCGTATACATTCCGAAAAAACCGATCAGCGTGAAGAGTATGTTTCCGCCTGAAACCATTGGTGAATGGCCGTGCTCGGTTCGAAAAAGTCCGTAGACCAGCCACGGCTGCCGCCCTAGTTCGGCGGTCATCCATCCGACCGAATTTGCGATAAACGGAAGCGGAAAGCTGAGCATCAGTATCCAGAGAAGCCAATTTGCCTGAAAGAGCCAACCGCGCCATAACCAAATAGCCGCCAGCACCATTATCGCGATAAATATAGTTCCCAGCCCGACCATCAGATGAAAACCGTAATAAAGCAGCGGAACATTGGTAGGATGCTGGTCCTGCGGAAATTCGTTAAGGCCGCGGACCTTGGCGTCCCATCGCTGGTACGTGATAAAGCTCAGCATGTTGGGAATGTGTATCGCGTTATCGAGCCGCTGTTTTTCCATGTCCGGCTGACCGATCAACACCAGCGGGGCACCGTTCTTTGTATCAAAAAGGCCTTCCATCGCGGCAAGGGTAACGGGTTGATGCTCTGCGATCATTTTCCCTTGATGATCGCCTGAGGGATAGAGCATCCAAATGCTGGCGATGCAGCCTGTGACAACGCCGACCTTCATAAACATCTTGGCGTATTCAACCTTTTGACCGCTTAGAATATAGAAAGCCCCAAGAGCCGACACAGCAAATGCGCCGACAACGACCGCGCCGCCCATGTTGTGCATGTATTCGAAGACGGCCCATTTATTGAGCACAAGTGACCAAAAACTCGTCAATTGAGCCGAACCGTCGGGACCCAACTCGTAACCAACGGGATGCTGCATCCACGCGTTCGTCGCAATGATGAACCATCCTGAGAGCCACGTCCCGGCAAAAAGTAATGTCGCTGCGAGCAAATGCAGCTTCGGCCCAAGCCGTTTTTCGCCAAACAAAAAGAGTCCGATAAATGCGGATTCAAGAAAGAAAGCGAATGTTCCTTCCATTGCAAGTGTTTGCCCTATCACGCCGCCGGCATAGGCCGAAAAAGCCGCCCAGTTCGTTCCGAACTGAAACTCAAGCGGAATGCCCGTAACCACGCCGAAAAGAAAAGTGATACCCAGGATCTTTCCCCAAAATCTGGCGACCTCGTTCCAACGCTCGTCCTTTTTCCGATACGCAAGCACCTTAAAAATGACGATAAGCGGGGCTAAGCCCATCGTCAGCATCGGGAACAAATAATGATAGGTAACTGTAAACGCGAACTGAATGCGGGCAAGTGTATTGGCTTCCATGATAACTATTCTAGACAAACTACCGGCTTAACGCTGTCATAAAACAATATTCGCCGTACCTGTATAATGTAGACCGAATCGTTTGGTTTGGGACGTGATTTGTATCACAGTTGTAACAAATTGTGACTTTCTGTCGATCGTAGACGTCTAAATCAATACTCGAAAATCCTATGAAACTCAGATCGCTTGTCTTGTTGTGTTTTACGGTCACACTATTGGTCGGGCCGATAATCACACAGGAAAAGTCCGCCGATGAGGTGATCAAGATCAACACGACGCTGATCAACATTCCGGTGATCGTCACCGACCGTCAGGGGCGTTATGTTCCCGATCTAAAACAAGCAGATTTTGGGATTTTCCAGGATGGTGTCGAGCAGCCGGTCGATTTTTTTGCTGATACAGAAGAACCCATAAATATTGCTGTGCTTATAGACACGAGCAATAGCACTCGTGACGTTCTCGGCGACATCAAATCGGCAGCAAAAAAGATGGTCAAGCTTTTAAACGCCAATGATAAAGCGATGATCGTCAGCTTTGACTATGAAACGCACATTCTCAGCCCGCTTACCGATAATAAAGAAGCCCTCAATAAGGCAATAAAGAAAGCCGAGATACCGCAAGATCTTGGAACGACCCTGCGTGATGCGGTGGATGAAACAGTTCGAAAACAGTTTGAGAGCATAACAGGACGAAAGGCGATCATATTGCTCACAGATGGTAAGGATCATGGAAGCTCTGTCACTTCCTCGCAGTTGATCTATTCATTACAGGAATCTGATGTGCTCGTTTACACAGTGTATTTCGATACAAGAGGGTTCCGCGCGCGGATCCGTCCGGAGTTTGGCGATCGCGGCGTTTTTGGCGGAGGGCGGCGAGGTGATTTTCCCGGAGACGGGCGAGAGCCTCGATTTCCGTCAGATGATCGCCGTGGAAATTCCAGACGAGATCAACGGATCATTACCGAAAACGAATTTGCGATGGGGTTTCTTCAGAAACTGTCAGATACGACCGGTGGACGCTTTTACGATAGCAGCAAAACAAAATTCAAAGAGGCCTTTGCATTGGTCGTTGATGAACTGCGGCATCAGTACCGGCTCGGCTTTTATCCATCCGACGAAAATCAGTTAGCGCGGCAGCACTCGCTAAGGATCAAGGTCATGCGGCCGGATGTGGTTATTCGCACGCGTTCGAACTACAGACTCAAAAAAGTAAAATAGATGTAGGGCAGATCATTTCTTCGGCGCGTTCATCTTGTCGCCAAGATTCTCAAGCGGCGGAGCATCCGGATCGGCGATCGAATAAGTAAGCCGCTTGCCCTGCATCAGAAAATTCTTTCCGTTCCATTTGTAGAATGATCGTGTCCAATATGTCGGACAGCAAAGCTGTTCCTCGTCGCCGGTGATCTTGCCGGTTTCGGTTTGGCCAAGTTCGAACCGATCCTGGCCGTAGAGTTCGATGACGAGTAGGCCGTTCTCAAAACGAATGTCCTTTAATCCGCCGTCCGCACGATCACCGGTGCGAAAAGGCCATAATAACTCGGGCTTCCCGTCGTTCCATGTAAAGACATAGACGATCTGCGGTATCGCCGAACCTGCCGTCTCGACTTTTAATATCACTACTGCTTCATCCTGACCGTCGATGGTCACGTCCATGAATTTTGTCGTGACGTACGACATCCCGATGCGTCGGCCTTGGCGGATCTCGGCTTTTTCCTCATCTGTCATTTCATTTGTCGTCACACGCCCCTGAACAGGAGGAACGCGACCATTTTTAAGCGTGATCTCAGCCGTGCCGTCAGGATTTTGCCAACCGCGAGGGAGTTCGTAAGTGTAGTTCTTGAAATCGAAGTTGCCGATGGGTGAGTTCGTTGTCTTGTTGCGGCCATCAAGCAGTTCGGATTGGAGATTTGGGATCGGAGATTTAGGTGACGGTGAAGATGACGGGCTTTGGGTGACTATAACGGACGAGGCAGGTCCGACGCTTTGGGGAGGCACGTCGTTGCCTTGACAGGATGATAGAAAAGAAATGGCTATCAAGACTGCCGCGAATAATCTTAGTTCCTGCATAAATTATCCACGCGCCTTGATTCGGCTCCATATCGTAAGCGCGCCAAAAACTATAAGCGGATAAATACCAAAACCACTAGTCAGACCAATAATAAAAAATAGAAAATGAACGGGAGTTCCTTCGTAAATAGGAGCTCCATTCGCGTCCTGGCCCAAGATAGGACCGTTTCCCGCGAGAGCCACAAAAGCCGGAACATTCCATAGAAGCCAACTCTTAATAGACTCTGAGATCTCGGCACTTCCGGCGGTCAGTAGCAGCATTGTGTAGAACGCCCATCCTATTAGAACAGCAATACCGACACGAACCCATAGCTTCATTGACTTCTTACGCTCTCGTCAAACTTCGATACTTTATCCGATGCGGTTGATCGGCGTCGTGGCCGAGGCGGCGTTTGCGGTCCGCTTCGTACTCGCTATAATTGCCGTCAAAATACTCAACATGGCTGTCGCCCTCGAACGCTAAGATATGCGTCGCGATGCGGTCCAAAAACCAGCGGTCATGGCTGATCACGACGGCGCAGCCGGCAAAGTTTTCGAGCGCCTCTTCGAGAGCACGCATCGTGTTGACGTCGATGTCGTTGGTCGGCTCATCGAGCAGCAGCACGTTGGCACCGGTCTTTAGCATCTTGGCAAGATGAACGCGGTTGCGTTCGCCGCCCGAAAGCTGGCCGACAAATTTCTGCTGATCGGCGCCCGAGAAATTGAACTTAGACACGTACGTGCGTGCGTTCATTGTCCGCGTTCCCAACGTAACGTTATCGAGCCCGTCGGCGATCTCATCAAAAACCGTTTTCTCGCCGTCGAGGCTGTCGCGCGACTGATCGACATACCCGAGTTTGACCGTCTCGCCGACTTTGAACGAACCGGAATCTGCGGTGTCCTGTCCGGTGATGAGCCGGAACAGCGTCGTCTTACCGGCACCATTTGGCCCGATAACGCCGACGATGCCGCCTTTTGGCAGCGAGAATTCGAGATTCTCGAAAAGGATCGTGTCGCCGTAACCTTTTGAAACTCCGTGCGCCTCGATGACGATGTCACCAAGACGCGGGCCGGGTGGACTGGATATTTCGAGGTCGTCCGCATGCTTTTCTGACTCCGTCGCTACCATCGCTTCGTAGTCGTTGATGCGGGCCTTTGATTTTGCGTGACGGCCTTTCGGCGACATTCGTATCCACTCAAGCTCGCGTTCCAGAGTCTTTTGCAGCTTGTCTTCGCTGCGTTTTTCCTGTGCGAGTCGCTCGCCCTTTTGCTCTAGCCACGACGAATAATTCCCTTTGAACGGAATGCCTTCACCGCGGTCGAGTTCGAGTATCCAGCCCGCAATGTTATCTAAGAAGTAGCGGTCATGCGTGACGGCAATGATCGTGCCTTCGTATTTTTGCAGATGCTGTTCGAGCCACGCGACTGTCTCGGCGTCCAGGTGGTTTGTCGGCTCGTCAAGCAATAGAATGTCGGGCTTTTGCAGCAGTAAACGGCAAAGAGCGACTCGTCGTTTTTCGCCGCCGCTCAGATTTTTTATCGGCGTATCGGCGGGCGGACATCGCAACGCATCCATCGCCATCTCAAGCCGCGAATCAAGATCCCACGCATCTGCATGATCCAGCTTTTCCTGCACCGTGCCCTGACGCTCGATAAGCGCATTCATCGCGTCATCGTCCATCGGCTCTGCAAATTTGGCGTTGATCTCCTCATACTCTTTGAGCAGATCGACCGTAGCTTGAACCGCTTCCTCAACGATTTGCTTGACACTCTTTGATTCGTCAAGCTTCGGTTCCTGTTCGAGATACCCGACAGAATAACCCTGCGAGAAAACAACCTCGCCGTTAAACTCCTTATCCGTGCCCGCTATGATACGTAGCAAACTCGACTTACCCGCGCCGTTCAACCCCAGCACGCCGATCTTCGCACCGTAAAAGAATGAAAGATAAATGTCCTTGAGGACAGCTTTCTTGTCGTAAAACTTTGAAACTTTGACCATCGAAAAGATGATCTTATTTGGTTCTGTCATAAGAAAATTTTTACCACAGAGATCACAGAGAGGAAAAGAATCTCAGTGGCCTCTGTGTGCTCTGTGATTAAACTACGACGCAATAATTGTTCGTCGTTTAGAGATATTGTCAATGCGATCCCGACTCACGTCAAACCCGATTCCCGGCCTATCGGACGCGGCTATCATGCCGTCAGCCGAAACTTCGACTTCAGGTTCGATTATGTCTTCGTGCCAGTATCTCTTTGATGCTGACACGTCGCCGGGCAATGTGAAACCGGCAAGCGTTGACATCGCAATATTATGCGCGCGGCCAATGCCGCTCTCAAGCATTCCGCCGCACCAGACAGGGATATTCGCGTTTCGGCAGATCTCTTCGATCCGTTTTGCCTGAGAGAAACCACCGACGCGGCCAAGCTTTACATTTACGATACGGCACGCGCCGATCTCGATGGCTTTGCGCGCATCGTCGGGGGATTTGATCGATTCGTCAAGGCAGACCGGCGTTTTAATTTCTTTCTGCAATTTAGCGTGGTCGAGCATATCGTCGTGAGCGAGCGGCTGTTCGAACATCATCAGGCCAAACTCATCCATGCGTTTAAAAAGCTCGATGTCGTTCAAGGTATATGCCGAATTTGCATCGCCCATCAAGGGAATATCACCAAAATGCTCCCGCACTTGTCGGATAACATCATGATCCCAACCGGGCCCGATCTTGATCTTGATGCGTCGGTAACCTGCGTCGAGTTCGGTTCGTATCTTTTCAAAAAGCTGTTCGACGCTGTCCTGAATTCCTATCGAAACACCGCACTCGATTCTCTCATTCGTGCCGCCGATTTGCCGCCACAACGGAACGCCGAGTTTTTTTGCTTCGAGGTCCCAGCAGGCAGTTTCGATGGCGGCTTTCGACATTCGATGGCCGCGAACTTTCGCGAACGCTTCCCAAATATTATCCGCTTTTTCAAACGTCTTTCCGACGACCATCGGTGCGAGAATTTTCTCTATCGTTACCCAAGCCGAATCTGTCCATTCGTCCGAATAGCCGGGCGTCTCGCCGCAAGTCACCTCGCCCCAGCCTTCCGCGCCGTCAGCGTCTTTGACACGCACTAAAATTATCCGACGTTCGTAAGTTCTGCCAAAGCTCGTCTCAAAAAAATGGACAAGCGGCATGTTGATCTCGATGAGTTCGACGGAGCGGATCGTGAACATAGACGCAAGAGTTACGCCTCTAGGCGTGAAACAAAATTCGAGTATAAGCGATGGCAGATCACGCGTAAATACGTAACTCTTACTCCACTACCTCGAACTGCACAAACTGAGTTGTTATTTGCTCCTTCCCCTTAGCAAGTTCGTCAGTGACGATGACTTGCAGAACATAATCGCCCTGCAAAAGCTTTTCGCCGATGGCGATCGCACCGGTTGTTTTGAGATGCAGCATGTCGGTCTGGCCGCGAAGCTCAAAGGGCTTTTGAGTACCGTCAAGGACGAGCTTACCTTCACGAAACACGCGGACCTTAGTATTTAATTGCGGATGTTTCGTTTGATTCAGCTTGGCATTGTAGATCTCAAAACCGTAACGCAGCACCGAGTTTTTCTTTATTCGCCTGAGAGCAGTATCGGCCATCGGGTTTCTCAGGATACGCGGAGCGGCTGCGTCTGCAACTTTTTTCCATTGCTCCGCTGACAAATTTTCGAGAATGATGCTCGACGCCGTAAGCTTATTTTTCTTAAGATTTGGCACCTCAATGAATTGCGTTGCCGAACCGACCTTGCCGCCTTGCGTATCGCGTATCGCAACACGGTATTGAAACGCACCGGCAGTTTTGACTGGAAATGCAAATTGATAAACAAAACCGTCGGCCAGGATCTTCTGAAAAGCATCCGGTTTCAAACTCAGAGAATATGTTTTCCCAAGCTGGTCAACGATCTGTCCGTTGTCGCCAAAGCTCATTGCAAGAACATCAAATGTTGCTTTTTTTGTACCGTCCTTTTCATCAGTGAATTTAAGATCGTGTGCATCGATGTGCAGCAGCGAACGAACGAACGAGCCCGTCTTTTCGTCACTCCCGAACAGCGCGTTGAGCCGCACGTTGATACCGCTGACCGCAAACGGCGACACGAGCGCTGTTTCGAGTTGAGCGACCGGCGGCAAAGTAGAAACGGGTTTTTCCGTTCGGTCAGCGACATTAAAAAATCCGCTGCGGTAACGCGCTGACGCGCCTTTTCTAAGGACTTTTACCTCAAGCTTGTTAAATTTACGTTTCGCCGCGTCGAACGTGTCCGGATCAGGTTCGTAAGCGATAAGGTAATAGCTCTGATCGTCCAATATTTTGCGCACGCCGCCGCCAAGGTCGTTGACGTTCTGTATAGCAAATCCGCCCGTCTCGTCGGCGAGAAAACTCAAGCCCTCCTGCGTGTCGTGAAGCTGATCGCGCCGCGACTGGCCCGCCGCATTCATCGACTCCGGATTTGCATCGCTTATAGAATCTGCGGCGGTGAAACCCGTATATTGAAGCCCACGCGCATCGACCGTGTAAAAAACCACCGACGAACGATTCGCCAGTTCAACAAGCTGCTGCAAAAAATCAAAAACAGGCCCGCTTTCCTGTAAGCCATTCGCGTCGGTCTCAAACATTTTAAAGCCGTCTGAGAAAAGTATCACCGATTTGCGTCCCGGCAATTCACTCATGCCGGTAACGATGTATTTCAAAGCTCCGAGCGTCCCGGTCGAAAAAACGATGCTGCGGAAATCGTCGAGAGTTTGGCCGGTGCCCGTCGTTGCGGGTTCAGAATCGTCCGCCGTCTCGGACGGATCAGCTTCAGCGGCGGACTGGATCGGTGCAAACGCAGTAATGCCGCCGTTGCCCTCAGGATTCCATTTCACTTTTTCGATGGCAGCGTACAAAATACGTTTGTCCGAGGTAAATTGCTGCAATGCTCCGATGCCGGCTCCTGTCCGGACGATCGCGACGAGGTCGCCTTCCTGCATCTGTTCATCGACAAATTTTTTGAGTGTCTTTCGCGTCTGGTAAGCGCTGTCAAACGACAGCGACAGGTCATCAACAACGAGTGCAAACGTCCGCCTGACATTCTCCGGCCTGAGGGGAACCGGTGGAACAGGGATCGTATTCTTTTCAATGACTTTCGGGGTTGTCGTGGTCGTTTTTACGCTCGAAATAAACGAGAAATTTGTGATCTTCTGTTTTTCGCCGTTCTCGTAGATCTCGATCTCTTCAGGCCTGAGGTCAGTAATAACTTTACCTTTCGAGTCGTTCACCGAAACATCGATCTGGATCAGGCTGGTCGATATCTTGACGACATCGTTATCATCAGGAGGCGTGGATGTTGGCGCGGGCTTTCCCACTTGCGAAAAAGCGGCGGTCCAACATAACAAAATAAGTGCAAAAATTGACCACGCTTTTTTCATCGCTAATTCCCTCTAAAATATTAACTTAGATGTTTGATATGATATTACGGTTTGAGTTTGTTTGAAAGCAATGCGGCCCAAGCCTATTAACCGAAGAAACACTTGCCTCGCTCTTTGCATCTGATATTTACTATGTTCGAAAGATCTGTTCGCCTCGGCGTTTCCGTCTTATTGCTCGCTGTTTTGTTCACCGTCGGCTGTTCTGCCCAGCAGACCGAGGAACAGGCTCTGCGGAGCCTTCGTGAAATGACTCGTGACGGTAAACTGCCGCCTGAGGAATTTGTCGCCGGCATCGAGTCGCGGTTTGCCGGGAAAAAGACCGGCGCTTTGGCAAAGCTGCTCCACGCCCGCATTCGATACGAGAATAACGATTATTCCGGCGCTGCCGCGATCCTGAACACAGATGTTTTTGCCAAAAAGACCAGGCTCGGTGATCATGCTTTGTGGCTTCGCGGACAATCTCTGCAGAAAGCCGGAAACAACGCCGAGGCGATGTCCGTTTTCAGCAAGCTGCTTCAGGATTTTCCAGATTCGATACGTTCCCGCGATGCAAAATTAGCGTGGGCAACTTCAGCGATTGCGGCGAACCGAGCCGCTGATGTTGCGCCATTTCTCGCTGAATTGAATGAGAAAAATGACGCCGATGCGTTGCTCACGACTGCAAAAGCCTACGAAGCTGTCGGCTTACGAACCGAGGCCGTTAAGCATTATAAAAGGACATATTTCTTCGCCG
This sequence comes from uncultured Chloracidobacterium sp., assembly GCA_964528325.1. Taxonomy (GTDB): domain Bacteria; phylum Acidobacteriota; class Blastocatellia; order Pyrinomonadales; family Pyrinomonadaceae; genus OLB17. The sequence continues at coordinate 16,535 of CAZGSC010000037.1, forward strand.
CCGGATCATCAGCCGCAAAGGAAGCGGAGCTAAAGTTGATTTCGCTCGGAGTCCCTTTGCTTCCGGATTCGGCGGGCGATCTTCTGGCAAGAGCAGATCAGTTTCTGAAACAAAAGAATTATGCAGGTGCGGCCGATTCGTTCAATCAAATGGTTGAACCTGCAATTTCGTGGATGTCAACCAATTGGGCGCTGAAGAAAATGATCGCTCTCGTTAACACAGGACAAACAGAAAAGGCGAAGATCGAATTTGCGCAAATTCCATTTGATGCGGACGAACGCGAAGAAGGTTATCGTCAGCTCGTTCTCGGCTATGCAAAAGCCAAGATGTGGCCGCAAGTTCGTTCGACCGCTGATGAGATGAGGCAAAAGTTTCCTAATGGAACACTTGTCGCAAAAACATTCATCGACGCAGGCCTTGCGGCTCGCGACGCTAAGAACAAAACCGACGAAGGCTATTTTCTCAACACGGCCGTCGCTGCTTTTCCAAATGCTGTCGAGGTCGCGCAGGCGCAATTCGAGACTGCCTGGCTGCAGCATGAGAACAAGAACTTCGCCATCTCGTCGCAGATGTTCATCGACCATCTTGCCCGTTACGCAGATAAGGACACTGCCAATCGAGGTAAAGCAGGTTACTGGGCCGCGCGCGATTCAGAGCGAGCCGGCAAAATAAATGAGGCATGCGCTCTCTACGACGGCGTGAGTTATCGCTACTCGGCTAACTGGTATGGCTATCTGGCATTTGGCCGCCTTACAACGTTGAAGAACCAGGGCAATTGCCGTACATCGCCATCTGTCGATCCGATCGTCACAAAGGCAATAGCCAATCTCAAGACTGTTACCGTTGCCGCCGAGACCGCGACAGAAAAGGAACTTGCACGAGCTGAAAAGAGTGAAGAACTTAGCACAATAGGGCTGTTCGATTGGGCGACCGACGAACTTCAGGAAGCAAAAAAGACTGCGGCTAACAGCCCGAAGATCAATCTCGCTCTTGCGCGCCATTACCGTCAAAAAGGCGACAACGTAAACGCTCTGCTTGCACTCGCGAAAAGTTATCCCGATTATTCGCAGATGTTTCCTGAGGAAATGGGACGCGAAGAATGGGAGATATTTTATCCGCTCATAAACTGGGCCGAGATCAAATACTGGGCCGGCCAGCGCAGCCTCGACCCATATCAGGTCGCAGGGCTCATCCGTCAGGAATCGGTCTTTAACCCACGCGCAAAGTCCGGAGCAAACGCCTTTGGCCTCATGCAGCTGCTCGTGCCGACGGCACAGACGATGGCAAAAAAATACGTCTCAAAAACTGCGATGGTCACGTCCGACGCCCTCTATCAGCCGCCGCTCAATATCGAGCTCGGTACGGCGTATATGCGTGATCAGCTCGATAAATTTGGGCGAGTAGAATATCTCGCGGTCGCCTACAACGCGGGCCCGGGCCGCGTCCCGCAGTGGCGAGCGACCTTACCAGCGGAGATCGACGAGTTCGTAGAAGCAATCCCGTTCAAGGAGACAAAAGGCTACGTCCAGGGCGTGATACGCAACTCGGCGCAATACCGCCGACTCTACGACGACAACGGCAACTTCAAACCCAACGTCGGCACAAAGCCTCTACGAGGCGAGATCGACAACAACCCGCGTGAGGAATTTATCGCCGAGTTCCCAGATATTTCCATAGATGAAGATCGCGGCGAGTAGCATTCCTCTAAAACTCGGCGTATAAAGTAAAAAAAGGAATGCCGAATATGGACAGTAGAACTGAAGCCGTCAGCCACAGATCTTTAAAGCTTTCGATCATCTTCTCAGTATTAATGCTCCTGGCCGGATTTGCATGGTTCGATCGAACCAGTGGGTCTCAATACGTCGAAGCTTCAACAATTTCAAACAAAACTGCCGCAAAGGCTGATAAGAGTAAGAAAGCTAGGGCCGCATTTAACGATGCCGTCAAAGTCTTCCTTTCTCCACGCTGTTCAAATTGTCATCCTGCGGGTGACAGCCCTCTTCAAGGCGACATGAGTAAATTGCACGACCCTGAAATAACTCGTGGGATCGAGGGCCGCGGAACCGAAGACCTGCAATGCAATATGTGTCATCTGGAAAAAAATACTGAAGGCGACCCTGCTCCGCCCGGAGTGCCGGATTGGCACATGCCTTCGGCCGCTCAAAAGATGGTCTTTCAGGGCCTGACAGCCGGGCAGATCTGCCAAAATCTAAAAGATCCGCTGAAAAACGGCGGCCGAAAGTCCGCGAAAGATGCCGTCGAGCACCTCGCGACCGATCCTAAGGTCCTGTGGGCATGGTCGCCCGGTAACGGACGCACTACACCGCCCATGAGCCACGCCGATTTTATTAAAAAGATGAATGAATGGGTCGCCAACGGTGCAGCCTGCCCTAAATAAGATCAGGAACGGATCGATCCGATCCTGATCCGTGTTCTATTTCTCTATAAATTCTTCAAAATAAATTCCGTCATCATCGTGTACATATGCTTGACCTGCGCCGAGTTTGTGACGCCGTGGCGGGCGGTCGGATAAATCATTAGTTCGAATTGTTTGTCGGCTTTTTGCAGCTCGTACACGAACTGCGTCGTGTTTTGCATATGGACATTGTCGTCGATCTGGCCGTGTATCAAGAGCAGTTTGCCGGAAAGGTTTTTTGCGGCTTTGACGATCGACGAGCTCTCATAACCCTCAGGATTGTTCTGCGGCGTCATCATATATCGCTCAGTGTAGATCGAATCGTAAAGCCGCCAGTCGGTGCCGGTGCCGCCCGCAATGCCGATCTTAAAACTCTTGCTGTGCGTCAACGCATACGACGTCATCGAACCGCCGTAGCTCCAGCCGTGAAGCCCGATGCGCTCGCCATCAACATACGGAAGCGTCTTTAGGTAATTCAATCCGTCTTCGAGGTCACGCAGTTCGAGTTCGTACATTCGTTTGTATATTGGCCAGACAGACTCTTCGCCCTTGCCGCTTGCCGAGCGGTTGTCGCAAACCCAAATGATATAGCCCTTCTGCGCCAGCATTTGAAACCACATCATCCTGTTTCCCTGCCAGCGATTTGCGACCGACGGAGCATGCGGACCGGAGTATGTGAACTCAAATACCGGATATTTTTTTGACGGATCAAAATCAGGCGGCTTTATCATCATCGCCTCCATCTCAAAACCGTCGCGCGTTTTTACATTGAGAAACTCAGGCTTGCTTAATTTGTATTGTGTCAAGACATCGACTTTGTTCTCATTGATAACGCGAACCGGAACTCCATGCGATCTAAAAAGCCGGGCCTGCGGCGGAGTGCCGGCATCGCTCCAATATTCCACATATTGCGAAAAGTCCTTATTGAATGACGCCGAGTGCCAGCCGTCGCCGGTCGAAAGCCGCTGGACTTCGCCTTCGCGAAGACTAACGCGATAGATATTCTCGCCAATGTGGCTGTTCTTTGTCGCAGAAAAATATATCCAGCCGGCTTTCTCATCGATGCCGTACAAGGAGCGCACTTCCCAATTGCCTAATGTCAGCTGTTGTAACTGTTTGCCTTCCGGGCTGTAGCGAAAAAGGTGTCTCCATCCGGTCCGGGCAGATTGCCATATAAAGCTGCCGTCTGCGAAAAACTCCGGATTGTCATAGACCTCGACCCACGCCGGCGAGTCTTCGGTCAAAAGTTTCTTGACCTTTCCATCCAGCGCGGCGGCGTTAAGGTCGAGATAAGTCTGCTCGCGATTGAGCGCCTGAAATGTAACAGTTTGACTGTTCGGAGCCCAAGCTACGCGTGCGATCAGCAGATCATCAGGTTTGTATTGAGAAGTGTCAACAAACCTAACAGCATCACCAACGCGAAGAAGCGACGGAGGCAGTTTGTCGCCGATCTTTGGAATGCGTCCAGCATTCGGCACAAAGGACGTTTTGCCGACTTCAGCAATCCCCAGCTTTACTATCGGGTTTGGATCGCCCGCTTTTGGATAGGATGTCGTCTCGACTTCCTGAGGGTTCGGAACGTCGTTCGTCAGCGTGAACTTCGGCACCGGCGATTCGTCGAGCCGCAGAAAGGCGATGAATTTCGAATCCGGCGACCACCAATAACCGCGTTTCTGCCCGCGGCCGTAAAGCTCTTCCTCATAGACCCAGTCGAGGTAGCCGTTGTAGATCGCCTTGTCGCCCTCGCGGCCGTCACGTGTCAGCTGCTTCTCATTGGATTTTGCTACGTCAACAGCAAACAGATCATTGCCGCGCACGAAGCTCACAAATTTGCCGTCAGGACTAAAATCTTCTTCCTTTTCCTCAGCGGTGTTGTTTGTAAGGCGTTTTAGCGTGCGGCTCGGAATGTCGTAAAACCACAGGTCTTTGGCGTTGTTGATCAGTATCGACGTTTCGTCCGCGTTAAAATGCAAAGCTGCGGAGTTCGCCAACGCATTCGCCTCGTCCGCTTTGAGGCCGACACGCATCAACGCATTTGCCAGCGAACCGCTGTCATAATAGGGCACAGCTTGTCCTGTAGCCGCATCAACACGCATCAACTTTCCGTTGACCGTCTGCTTGAACGACTTTCCGTCCGGCGACCACTGGACAAACACCGGAGTCCCGCCAAAGCGAACTCTTTTAGCAGCGTCAGGATTAAAAATATCGTCAAGCGTGAGCAGCTTGTCCTGAGCAAATGCGACCGCCGAAAACGTAAATATAACAACAACTAACCACTGGATCTTTTTCATATTTTTAAATCACAAAGGTGAAGGTCTTGATGCAAAAAGTATAAACGAAAATAACGGAATGTCGCTAAGCCTTAGGATGGGCTTTGTCATAAACCTCGATCATTTTTTCCATCGATACCTGCGTGTAGATCTGCGTCGTCGAAAGCCGTGCGTGGCCGAGTAGTTCCTGAATGTCGCGCAGGTCAGCGCCTTGATCGAGTAAGTGCGTCGCAAACGTATGCCGCAAGCTATGCGGCGAGATGTCGTGAATATCTGCACACAACTTTATATATTTGTCGATCATTCGCCCGACCGAACGTGTCGTGATCCGCGTGCCCTGATAATTCAAAAACAAAGCGTTTGGATCACGCTTCGTGATCGGGCAATTTTGTAAGAACGTGCCGCGTGTTTCTTCGAGATAGAGCGTCAAAGCCTGTGCTGACGGCTCTCCGAATGGAACGATGCGTTGCTTTTTACGCTTGCCGGTTACACGCACCATTCGCTCGCGAAAATCTACATCGGCGATGTTGATGCCGACAAGCTCGCCGACACGAATGCCTGTCGCGTAAAGAAATTCGAGTATCGCGCGGTCGCGGCGGCCAAGATCGGTATTTACGTCCGGCGTTTCGATAAACCGCACTGCGTCCTCGATCGAAAGATGATTTGGCAGCTTGCGTTCGATCTTTGGAGTGGCGACGAGCTTTGCGGGGTTTGATTCGAGCTTGCCTTCGCGGACAAGAAACTGAAAAAAAGTACGAAGGCTTGCCAGCTTTCTCGCCACCGAAGTTTTCTTATGGTCACCATGCAGCGACGCCATCCACTCGCGTATCGTCAACCTGTCTATCTGTTCCACCGGAAAATCGTCGCGCTTTTCCACCGCAAATAAATGCTCGCGAAACTGCTCAAGATCGCTGGCATAATTGCGCAGCGTGTGCGGGCTCAAATTACGCTCGTATTTGAGGTGCTGAAGGAATTGGGCTAAGTGTTCGGAAAGCATTTACTTCTTCGGGACATAATAACCTTTTCTTGTGCGGACGCTTAAGTTCTTTCCTTTAACGGTGAGCGAGATCGCA
>CAZGSC010000038.1:0-22200 GCA_964528325.1 uncultured Chloracidobacterium sp.
CCGCGATCCGGGTGATGTGGATATCACATCGGTGCCGCTTAGCTTCCAGGTAGGTGTTACTAACAATCTGGAACTCTTTTTTACGACGGAGGGTTGGCGTGGCGTTAAGGTAAATGCACCTAGGAACCTTTCCGGCTTTTATCTTCCAAATTCGCAGTTGCGGATAGATGGATATCCGACGACATTGCCTGCGATACTTTTAGGCAACGGCAATTCGACGGTGTTACGTCAGGCCGGAGCTCCGTTCGTCCAATTTCCTTATACCAGCCTTGGAACTCCGCGAACTGGCGGTGCCGCTGATAATTTCCCCAATGTTGGTTCGGTCTTTGGAAGTATCCTTCCGGGCGTTGTGCTAAGCACAACAACACTCGGCGGCGGCCCTGAGGGCGATATCACTATACCGCTCACCTTTACGACCCAACCGTCGTATTTTGCTGATGCTCCATTTATTAACCGAACCTGGGGGACGTCATCGTTCAACTCGATGGATTTCGGTGCCAAGTGGCGCATGAACAGTAACGACAGTGCGGTTGGCTACGGTTTGATCGCATCTTATCGCTGGTACCTCGATACGGCTGAAAGCTTTTCAGGCTTTAATATGATGCAGCGCGGTTCGGGCCCGGGTGCAAATTGGGGCGATGTCAACCTTACGTTCTTTGCCGACGCTCGTCTTAGTGACCACATTAATCTTTCGGGTAACGTAGGATATACGTACACAACAAATCCGAAAGGCACGTTCAACGGCTCAGACTATACGTTGCTTGACCGTCCGGATGAACTTCAGACCTCAATTGCTGCTGACTTTCCGGTAAACAAGTACATGCAGTACATTCTTGAGCTGCGGTCGCTTTACTACATCGGAGGCCGCACACCGAACGCATTTGAGCGGAATCCTCTTGATGGTCTTGCTGGAGTCCGCATTTTCCCGAGACGTTGGTGGGGATTTGGAGCGGCCTATCGTGCAAATCTGAATCAACAGGGCAAAAGAAGCTTTGGCGATACTTCAATTCCTGATGGATTTATCGCTTCGACCAACCCAAGCGGCTATATCGGCCAGTTTTGGGTCGGAAGACGTGAGCCGCGACAAGGGCCTGAAGTCAACAAAGCTGCAAATGTCGACTCAGTCAATCTGAGCGATACAGTTATTACGTTGCCTTGCCGTGCGGGTATGAAGCCACGCACAGGTTCATGCGACGATAACAAGACGATCAATGTCTCGACCAAGGCAAGCGATCCTGAGAATGACGTACTTACATACAACTACACCGTTTCTGGTGGACGTGTCATCGGAACAGGTGCGAATGTTCAGTGGGATCTCAGCACGGCACAACCGGGCACATATACGATCACAACCGGTGTTGATGACGGATGCGGAGTTTGCGGCAAGACCAATACTCAGACCATCAAGGTCGAGGAATGCGATTGTGTACCTGCTTGCTCCTGCCCGACACTCGGAGTCAGCGGTCCTTCAGGTATCACTGCTCCCGGCCAGCCGATGACGTTCGTTGCGAACGTAAGCGGCGGCAGCGGCGGTGATGTTACCTACAACTGGACTGTTTCGGGTGGAACGATCTCGGCAGGCCAGGGCACATCGAGCATCACGGTTGACACGACCGGCGTTGCACCGGGCAGCAATATCACTGCTACGGTCGACATCGGCGGAGTTCCTACCGATTGCGGATGTCCGACGAGTGCTTCGGAAACAGCGGGTCTGCTTTCGAAACCAGAACCGTCAACTGTTGATGAGTTTGGTACGCAGAAGGATGATGAAGTTAAGGCACGTGTTGACAACTTCTACATCCAGCTGAACAACAATCCGAATGCTCAGGGTTACATCGTAAACTACGGAACGGCTGCACAGATCAAGGCTCGCAGAGCTCAGATCATGAAGGCGATCAACTTCCGTAAGTATGACGCAAGCCGCGTGACATTTGTTGACGGCCCGAATAACGGAAGTGGTATTAACACGAAATTCGTTGTTGTACCTCCGGGAGCGGATAAACCGACACCATAACAGCTTTGCATCTTAACTGATGCAAACATTTTGAAGCGGTTGAGGCGATCATCACTGAGCCTCAACCGCTTTTTTCTTTTAATTTCGCATTCAGCAGTCTACGTGTCATCTGCATTGAATACTTGCTTTGGAATTTTCAAAGCAAAGAACGCGGAGACAAATGCAATGTTCGCCCGCTCAAATTTTTTCATTGAGTTGACGGGCGTGTTCTGCTAAAATATGTTTTTACCTATTACGCGGCTAAAATTGCCGCCCGTCAGGAATTATTAACTTCGCATACGGCGCAAACGCGCAGCAGCTTTTTGTCATCTGACCTTCTAGGGGGATAGCACTTATTGTTTTCCCGATCCGCAATAACTCAATTCCCGGGATCTGATTTAGGAATTTTCAAAATATGTTAAAGAATACGAAAGGCAGATCAGTCGTATCGATCATTTTGGCCTTGGCATTTTTCCAGGTTTCTCTTTTGGCCTTGTCAACGGTCTCGGCCGATACGATTGACTCGGAAAAATATGGTGATTGGGAAGTTGTCGGGCCGAGTGGCGGTGACGTTCGCGCGGTCGCCATCGACCCTAGAAACAAGGAGCGCTTGTATATCAGCACTCTTGACGGGCAGATACATACTTCGCCCGACGGCGGCCGTTCCTGGCGGCTGCTTGTAAATCTAAACCAGCCTGAACTGATACTAGATAATCTTCGAGTAGATCTGCGAGATTCAAACATTATTTACACCTCTGGCCACAGGCATAAGGCTCCCGGCGGATTTTTTAGATCGACCGATGGCGGAGCGACATGGAAAGAAGCCAGGGAATTAAAAAATGAGCCGATCTATGCAATGACCCAGTCGGAGTTCGATCCAAAAACGCTGCTGGTTGGCGGTGCGGACGGTATTTGGGTTTCTAAGAATTCAGGAGCCGACTGGGAAAAGATCGTATCGTCGACAATGCCGATCAATGTAGACTGTCTGGCGATCGACCCCAGGAACGGAACGACAATTTACGCCGGCACATGGTGGCGCGCTTATAAATCTACTGATTCGGGAAAAACCTGGCGCCTAATTAAGGACGGAATGATAGACGATTCCGACGTTTTTGCCATCGATCTCGATCCGAGAGATCCTGATCATATTATTGCCTCGGCATGCAGCGGTATTTACGAATCGTTCAACGCCGGAGAAAAATGGGCCAAGATACAAGGTATTCCGTCGCAGTCGAGGCGTACTCGCGACATTATGCAGCATCCTTCGATGGCCGGGACGGTTTATGCGGCCACGACAGAAGGTTTTTGGATGAGTTCGAATGGCGGCAAAGCCTGGTCCCTCACGACTCAGCGCAATCTTGAGATCAATTCTATTGCCGTCCATCCGACCGAGCCGAACCGTGTCTTTATCGGAACGAATAATTATGGCGTAATGGTGTCGAATGACGGCGGACGCAGTTTTGCCCAGACCAACTCGAGCTTCACGAGCCGTTTTACCTACTCCATTACACCCGACATCGATCAGCCGAACAGGCTTTATGCGCTGACGCACAACGTTGCGACCGGCGGCGGATTCTTTTTTACAAGCAGCAATGGCGGCCGTACCTGGTCGCAGGCAAGGAATTTTGACGTTGGCCGTGTGAGGCCTTTTGTGGTCAGGCAGAATAAGGCAAATCCGAATTTGATGTACTTGGGTACTAATATTGGGCTGTTTACTTCCATTGACCGCGGAGAGTCGTGGACGCAGCTAACCGCAACAAAAACGACGGTCAAGCCAAAGGCAAACCCCGTGGTTAAGAAAGCTGTCAAAAAAACGGCAATGACTGCGAAAGTGGCAACCACCACCGTTCCTGCGGGAATGGTCGCTGCTGCCGCATTGCGGCCGTCGATCACCGAAAAGATCAAGATGCTTGAGATATTGCCGGGTGCGCGAGGCGGCATCCTTGCCGGAACGGACAACGGGCTTTACAGAAGCTATGATCCGTCACGAGGCTGGGAGAAACTTTCGTTTCCAACCGGGATGAATAGTAACGTTTTTGCCATTCACGTTAACGCCGCACGGCCCGATACTATCTGGGTCGGTACGGCGACGTCCGGCGTGATAGTTTCGCATGATTCGGGGAAAACGTGGACAAGGACAGGCGGAGCGGTCAGCGATGTGCCCGTCAGCTCGATAACATCCGATCCCGTTCGGCCTGATTACATTTACGTCGGAACTATCCAGACGTTTTATGTCAGCCGCGACAATGGCCAGACGTGGACCCGCCGCGGCGGTAATCTTCCGCTTGGCAATTTTACGAGCATTCTGATAAATCCGAACAATGTCGATGAGATCCTTCTCTCAAGCTCGCTCGAAACGGACGGCGGTATTTTCATCTCGACCGATGCTGGAAATAAATGGAAACGTGTTGATACAAAGGATATGAAGCTTGCCAGCAGGCGCTTTTGGGGAATGTCATTTGACCCGCAAGATCCAAATCGCATATTCGCCGCTACGCATTCGTCAGGCGTCTATCGCATAGAGCGCAAGGTCGTCACTGCCGGTGTTGGTTCGGAGGCCAAACAGCCCACAGAAAACTAAGCTGCGGCTCAGTCACTGCGTCATTTGGCTAAAGAGACGGTCCATTCAGGCCGTCTCTTTTTGTTTGCAATTGGAACTTACTGCCTTGAAAATTTATAATTTGACTTATCAGGAGTCAAAACATTGGATCAACGGCCGGTGCCTTTCAAAGAGCAGGAAAATGTTAAATTGCGAGCATCGAGCGTGCCCTTTTCCTCTGTTCCACATCAGTCAAAGCTGTTTCTTGATCACCTGAACGACCCTCTCTCGCTGAAACGGTATTATCCAAATGCCGTTGCTTCGAACACCGATATTTCTGAATTCGTTCCCGAGGTCCTTGCGAATTACAAAACTGACCGCAACGCTCTTTGCGACGCTTTGTTGGAAATAAACTCTGCTATCGGGGCAAGCGAAAAGACATTTGAGAATATCAAACTGCTTCGAGATCCGGACTCAGTTGCGGTTGTGACCGGACAGCAGGCCGGGTTGTTTACCGGACCGCTTTACACAATATACAAAGCTCTGTCCGCGATCAAAATGGCGGAAGAGTTAAACGCTAGCGGCACAAAAGCTGTTCCGGTGTTTTGGGTAGCAACTGAGGATCATGATTTTGACGAGGTTTCTCACACGTATTTTACCGGAAATGCGGGTGAACTAATCAAGGCCGATTATCACCCGGCAGAATATACAAAAGGTTTTCCGGTCGGCAATGTCAAGATCAACAGCTCGATCACCAAGGCGATAGACGATGCTTTGGATGCCATTCCGCAGTTGGATTTTTCGGACACCGTGCGCGATTCAATCAAGAAAGCCTGGTCCGAAGGCACGCTTTTCGGCAGTGCGTTTTCTAAAAGTCTTACTGATATTTTTGGCAGATTTGGCCTGGTCGTCATCGATCCGATGCATCTTGGTATTAAGTCTTTGGCTGCACCGATATACGTAAATGCCATCGAGAGAGCCGCTGAGATCGTTAAGAATATTCGGAAAATAAGCGGCCAGCTTGTAAGCGAAGGTTATCATGCGCAGGTTCTGGTAGAGGAAGACTATTTTCCGTTATTCCGTATCGATGATGACGGACGGCGAATTGCCCTGCGAAAAACCGCTGATGGTGTTTATGCCGCTAAGGAAGAAAAAAGGGAATTTAGCCTCGCTGAACTTGCCGCTATTGCCAAAGACGATCCGCAGCATTTTAGTCCCGGAGTTATGCTTCGCCCGGTAGTTCAGGATCATTTGCTGCCAACGGCTTGCTATTTTGGCGGTGCTGCTGAGATCGCATATTTTGCTCAAAACAGTGAAGTATACAAGACTCTGGAACGCCCTGTAACGCCCATCATGCATCGTCAGAGTTTTACAGTCGTTGAAGCAAAACATAGACGGACGCTGGAGAAGTATGGCCTTGCACTCTCTAATATGTTTGAGGGCTTTGATAAGACGTTGGAAAGCGTCGGCAAAAAACGCCTTTCATCTGAGACCGTAAGTATATTTGACGAGATCGAGAAAAAATTGGATGAGGAACTCGACCGGCTCGATACCAATTTGTCGCAGATAGAGCAGACATTATCGGATAATCTTGCAAAGCGGCGGCGGAAGATCGCCTACCATATTGCAGCTTTAAAAAAGAAAACTTATTTTGCCAGTACGCGTAAGGACCAGATGATCGAACGGCAGATCAGAGGGGCATTTGATTCACTACTGCCTAAGGGCGAACTGCAGGAACGTGTTCTGAACGTGCATTCGTTCCTAAATAGATACGGGCCATATTTTATTGATACGGTTTACAACGCGATCGACCTGCGTGACAAAGATCATCGCGTGATCGACTTATAGAAATGAACAAGATCAAGATATTACCCGACAATTTGGCGAACCAGATCGCGGCCGGCGAGGTTGTCGAGCGGCCGGCGTCTGTTGTTAAGGAGCTTGTCGAAAATGCCATTGATGCGGGCAGCACGCGTATCCAGATCGATATCGAACTTGGCGGCCGGCGCCTGATGCGAATAAGCGACGACGGCGAAGGTATGGTTCGCGATGACGCGATACTTGCCTTTGAACGGCATGCTACGTCGAAGATCACAACCATCGAGGACTTAGGGGCAATAGCGACGCTCGGTTTTCGCGGCGAAGCTCTTGCGTCGATAGCGTCGGTTGCAAAAGTGGAGCTGATCACCAAAACGGAAGGTGTGCCGGAAGCGACATGCGTTATTGTCGAAGGCGGAAGATTGATAGATGTTAAGGATGCTGCTAGGGATCGCGGCACGACGATCTCGGTTCGCGATCTGTTTTTCAACACACCGGCGCGCCGCAAATTTATGCGATCGGAGGCGACCGAGAATTACCATTTAACAGGGATCGTCACGCACTACGCACTGGCGCATCCTGAGATCGCTTTCACGATGACGAATAATGGGCGCGAAGTTTTGCGTGTTTCACCTGCGAAGGACCTGCGTGAACGCGCTTTCCAGATATTTGGCTCCGGATTGCTCGAAAGCCTTTTACCAGTCGATGGAGGCCGCGAATTTGTCGCAAAAGTCTCCGGCTATATTTCGGCACCGCGCGAACGACGGACGACACGCGATTCGCAGTATTTTTTTGTAAACAAACGTTTTGTTCGCGACAAAACTATTGCGGCCGGCCTATCCGATGGGTTTCGTTCAGTTTTGCCGCACGGCGTTTATCCGGTCGCTTTTTTGTTTCTCGAAATTCCGGTCGAAGAGATCGACGTCAATGTTCATCCTGCCAAAACTGAGATCCGGTTTCGTCGCGGTGAGGCCGTTAAGGATGTGATCGCCGAGGCGGTAAAAAATGCTCTTGCTAAAGCAGGTGTTGTTCCTGAAGTTCATTCCGAACCTGAATCGCGCGAACACTTTGAGTTATCGGTTCAAAATTTCGCCGAAGATAGGTCTGTTGTTGAAACTGAACAATCTGTTATTCAGTTTGAAATTAATGAGAACGAAGATATTTCAGTCGCGGCATTTGCAAAAGCGGCATCATCGGCGTCGAGTGAGGTTAGCAGCGGAACGGCATTTGCCTTTTCAGAGATGCCAGCCGCCGAGATGAATAATCTAATAGAAGTTTCTTCAGCAGATTTTGAACAGATCGCTGAGAAAAGGGCCGAACCTGCAGAGTTGCCGCCAGTCAATTCGGCAGCCAAACTGGCTAGATCTGTTGAGGTCGAGCACCTTTCAACTTCTAAGATCCAGCCGCTCGGCCAGCTGCATGAGAGTTTTATCATTGCGGTCGATGACGAAGGATTGCTGCTGATAGATCAGCACGTTGCCCACGAGCGAATATTGTTTGATAGGTTTCGAAAAAGTGAAACTGAGCGGGTGATCGAATCGCAGAATCTTCTGTTGCCCGAAACGATCGATCTTTCGCCCGCCCAATCTGCGGCTTTTCAGCTTATCGAGGGCGATCTCGAATCGCTCGGCTTTGGACTTATGCGGCTTTCCGGAAGAACGGTTGCGATCAAGAGCATTCCGACCGATCTGCCGGCGTCAGAGGCGCGAAATCTGTTTGCCGAGATACTCGACACGATCGAAGCCGAAAAACGCGGGGGAGCAAAAACCACTTTACGTGACGATATCGCAGCAAGTCTCGCATGCAAAGCCGCTGTTAAGATAAACATGAAGCTTACGCCCGAAAAAATGCGTTGGATGATAGACCGGCTCTTGATAACCACTTCACCTACGACATGCCCGCATGGAAGGCCTGTTATTTTACGTCTTACAATGAAAGATATCGAACGCGGCTTTCATCGGACGTAACTCTCGCATATGTCTGATGAAAGTCAATCCAATCTGATCCGTGGCGTCGGTGTAACCGGTGCGACGACGCTTAACATGATCGATATGATCGGCGTCGGGCCGTTCATTACGATGCCGCTTATTATTGCGGCGATGGGCGGGCCTCAGGCGATGTTGGGATGGATCGTAGGAGCTTTGCTCGTAATGTGCGACGGCCTGGTTTGGGCCGAGTTGGGTGCCTCAATGCCGAAGTCGGGCGGGCCGTATAACTACCTTCAGGAGATCTACGGCAAGAAGAAGCTCGGACGGCTGATGTCGTTTCTTTTTATCTGGCAGCTGCAATTCAGCGCGCCGCTTTCGATGGCCTCGGGCTGCTTGGGTTTTGCACTCTACGCAACTTATATTTTCCCCGACTTGGGCTTGACGCTCTTTCAACGTGATCTAAAGGTGACGATACCTGTCATCGGCGACTTTAGTGCGAGCGTTCTTGCATCTTACGGAACCTTCGTCGCCATCGGGATCTGTCTGTTTTGTGTTTTCCTGCTTTATCGCAAGATCACGATCATCGAAAAACTGGGCAAATTTTTGTGGCTTGGTGTCATGGCCGCGATCGCATGGATCATTTTTGCCGGTCTCACAAATTTTGACCCGGCAGTGGCCTTCGATTTCCCTCCGGACGCGTTTACATTACGGCCAGAGTTTTTCCTCGGCCTCGGTTCGGCATTACTCATCGCCGTTTACGATTACTGGGGCTATTACAACGTTAATTTCTTTGCCGGTGAGGTCAAGGATCCGGAGAAGACCATTCCGAGGGCGATCATTCTCTCGATCGCGGCCGTTTCGGCTATTTACATCGTGATGAATATCGCCATACTCGGTGTTATTCCGTGGCGCGAGTTTATGGAGACGGCGAATTCGGACGCGCGGAGGTTTGTGATCTCGGTGTTTATCGAGCGGATCTATGGAAGCACGGCAGGCGTGATAGCGACGCTGCTGATAATGTGGACGGCGTTTGCATCTGTTTTTTCGCTGCTGCTTGGATATTCGCGCGTGCCTTATGCCGCGTCGCTCGACGGCAACTATTTCCGCATATTCTCGAAGCTGCATCCTAAACACAAATTTCCCTATATCGCGCTTTTGGTTCTCGGAGGCATCGCAGCATTGTTTTGCTTCTTGCGCCTGGCGGATGTGATCGCCGCGCTGGTCGTAATTCGGATCATTATTCAATTTCTCGCGCAGATCATCGGCCTTCTGATTCTTCGGCAGCGACAGCCTGAAATGCTGCGGCCGTTTAGAATGTGGCTGTATCCGATCCCGGCGATCCTCGCGGTTCTTGGTTTTGTGTATGTCCTTTTTGCCCGGCCAAACTTTCAGAAAGAGGTTAAATACGCGGCCGTCCTGATAGTTGTGGGATTAATTATTTACCTGGTTCGCTCTTATAAACGAAAAGAGTTTCCTTTCGAAACGAGGGCTATTTACGATGAAACTTAATAAAGGATCTGTTTTTTGCCTGTTGCTCTGTGTCGCCGCGTCGCTGCGGTTAGCTTTCCCTTGCACTGGCTTTGCGCAAGTAAGGCCTGTAAACGACTACGGTGCGCTTGGCCTTGGGCAGTTGTTAAAGCGCTTGAATACCACGGCGAGCGTAATGATGATAGGAGCCCATCCTGATGACGAAGACTCTGCACTGCTCGCATATCTGGCACGCGGCGAAAGCGCCCGAACGGCTTACCTCAGCCTGACACGCGGTGACGGTGGTCAAAATATCATCGGTCCGGAGCTTGGTGAAGCACTTGGCGTTCTTCGCACTGAAGAGCTTTTGCAGGCACGCAGATTAGACGGTGCGGAGCAGTATTTTACGCGCGCATACGATTACGGCTTCTCAAAGACTCTGGCCGAAGCTAGATCAAAGTGGCCGGAAGAAGTCATCAAATGCGATGCAGTTCGAGCTATCCGTTTATTCAGGCCGCTCGTCGTGATCTCACGCTTTACCGGAACGCCCGCCGACGGCCACGGCCAGCATCAGTATGCAGGATACATCTCACCCATCGCCGTCAAAGCCGCCGCCGACCCGCAGCAATGCACTGATGCCGGAACGCCATGGCAAGTGCTCAAATTTTATGTAGAACAAAGTTTCAGTGATACTTCACAGCCAACCTTGCTAATTAATACCGGTCAATATGATCCAATGTTGGGCCGTTCATATTTTGAGATCGCAATGGAAGGTCGCAGCATGCACCGTTCACAGGGTGAAGGGCGGTTGGAATTACATGGCGATCAATATTCGGGTCTCAATCTGGCCGGTGCTAGCAAAGAAAAACACGAGTCAAGCATCTTTAATGACATCAACACATCCCTGAATGCACTTCCCATTCTAACTGGTGAGAGGGAACAGCCATTTATGGTCAAGCTATCCCAACTGTCAGCAAAGATCAGCGAAATGAGAGAAAAACAATCACTGCTCAGACCGCACGACGCAGGATCGGGTTTTGCTGAAATTTACAAGCTTACTTACGACTTGCTGGTTTTGTCTCGTGTTGGGGAGACATCCTGGTTCCTCGACCGGATAATGAAAGATGCCCGTGCGGGTTTGCAGATTGCCACCGGAATTCAGATAGATGCCCTTGCCGAGCGAGAAACTTTCGTTCGATTCGAAAGTGGACCGATATCGGTGAAGACCTATTTCCCCACGGCGGCGGCAATAAAAGTAAAGGACGTTCGTCTCGACTGTACATTTAATGCGGTCGATGCGGGGAGCGGGTGCGCTGGTGTTCACGTCGAAAACTCATCAGAACCGAAAAACATCGGAGCAGGAGCCAGACGCGAGACGGCAAAAGATGCTCGATATTTTACAGCCACGGTACTCGATTATACCCCGATTACAGAGCCTTATTGGCTCCGGTGGCCTCGGCGGGGCGATGTTTTCGAACGGTTCGCAACGATGATCTATCAGGAGGAGCAGGCGCTTCCATTCTCGCCTCCGCCGATCGTTGCCAAAGTCACGCTCGAGGTAGGCGGCATAGAAGTCACAATCAAAAAGCCGGTTGAATATCGCTACGCCGATTCCGCTCGTGGCGAGATCAGACGTGAATTGAACATCGTACCGCCCATCACGGTAAAGCTTGACAGGCATCTTTTGATTGTCCCGCATAGCGACAAAACACAAATCCAGCGTATCGTAGCGACCGTTACGAACAACTCAAACGGCGCGGTGTCCGGCAAGGTCGGTGCGGGTGTTCTTGACTGGACAACGATTCCGACCGAAGCTGCTTTCGATCTAAAACGGACAAACGAATCGGTGAACATTCCCTTTGAAGTAACGGTACCTGCAAAAGCATCCTCAAAAGAGTTTCCGAATAGCATCGTCGCCGGCATCATAGGAGCACCTTCCAGCAGCGAACAAACCTATGAGATGCACACGATAGCTTATCCGCACATTCAAGCGCATCGATATTACACGCAACCTTCTGCCGTGTTGCGTATCATCGATTTCAAGACCGTTCCGGCGAAGATCGGTTACATAATGGGCAGTGGCGACGAGGTAACGGAAGCGATCAGACAAATGGGAATGGATGTGACGATGCTGGAAGAAAAAGACCTCGCGTCAGGTGATCTATCGAAATACGACACGATTGTGGTGGGAATCAGGGCTTCGGAAACGCGGCCTGACATGATGGCGAATAAACAGCGGTTACTCGATTATGTCAACAATGGCGGCAACCTGATAATGCAATATCAGCGGGGCAATTTTGCACAGTCAGGTTTGGCGCCTTATCCAGTGGATACGAATGATAAGCAGGGAACAACTGCGGGGATTGTCGCACGGGTCGTTGACGAGAACGCTGCGGTCAAGATACTTGAACCGGCTAACCCTGTTTTCAATTTTCCGAACAAGATCACTGACGAAGATTTCAGAGGCTGGGTGCAGGAGCGAAATGCTTACAATCTGGTGACGTTTGATCCGAAATACACACCGCTGCTCGAATCGCACGATGCCGGCGAGCAGGAAAATAAAGGCGGGCTTGTTATAGCAAAAGTCGGGAAGGGAAATTGGGTGTATTGCAGTTATTCGTTCTTCAGGCAGCTGCCGGCAGGTGTTCCGGGTGCTTACAGGTTATTTGCGAATCTGTTAATGCTGAAGCCTGCACGTTAGTACGTTAGTAAGAGTGGAACTCAATGTTGAATGTACCGCCATTACTTACGTGCGGGCTTGCGCAAGGATCCTATTCGATAACTACCAAGACATCACCCGCTCCGACATTGTCGCCTTCGTTAACTCGGATCGCTTCGATCGTTCCGTCTTTGGGTGATTTCATTTCGTTCTGCATCTTCATTGCTTCGACGACGATGACGCCGTCGCCTTTTTCAACAGCATCACCTGCGGCTTTCAGAATTCGCACGACCTTTCCGGGCATCGCTGTTTTGATCTCGACCTTGCCTGTGGCGTCGTCATCGGCAGTGGACGTTCCGCGGAGCTGTTTTGGGTCCGTGATCGTGACCTCCATCTCTGCCGTACCGATCCGGGCCGCAAAAGGAGCGGATACATTCTTTCGAGGTGACACGAAAACTTCAAATATCTTGCCGTCGTGCTTTAACAAAAAGACATTCGGCTCAGGCTCGGAAGCTTCAAGCTCATAGTTGCGGTCATCGACACGCGCGAAAAGCCTGTCGCCGTCGCGCGTGACCTCTATCTCGTGTTTTTCGCCCGCGACAGCGGCCTGGAGTTTCATTTTCCGTTTCTAGCAGTTATGCGCTTGTCGAATCTGTCTTTACCTTATTCGGCTGCGGCGTGACGCGAAGATACGGTTTTATCGTCTTCCATCCTGCCGGGAATTTTGCCTTCGCATCTTCGTCCGAAACCGCAGGAACGATAATGCAGTCTTCGCCGTCCTTCCAATTCACGGGCGTCGCGACGCTGTAATTCGCCGTTAATTGGAGCGAATCGATCACTCGCAGTACCTCGTCAAAGTTCCGCCCAGTGCTAGCCGGATAAGTGATCATCAGTTTGACCTTTTTGTCCGGGCCGATGACGTACACTGAGCGAACAGTGAAAGTGTCACTGGCGTTCGGATGGATCATATCGTAAAGGTCGGAGACCTTTTTGTCGGCGTCTGCGATCATCGGGAAATTTACGGCAGTGCCCTGCGTCTCTTCAATGTCCTTTTCCCAAGTAACGTGCGAGTCGAGCGGATCAACGCTGAGTCCCATGATCTTAACGTTTCTTTTATCGAATTCGGGCTTAAGCCGTGCGGCCATGCCGAGTTCGGTTGTACAAACAGGCGTAAAATCCTTTGGATGCGAGAATAAAACGCCCCAACCTTCACCAAGCCATTCGTGGAAATTTATGGTTCCTTGTGTAGTTTCCGCCGTGAAATCCGGCGCCGTGTCACCAAGTCGTATAGACATATTCTTACCTCCAAAAAGTTATTTCAATGATTATATCAAACAAAAGTAATCAACAATAAATGTTACTCGTTCTCTAACGTTTCCGCCGTAATTTCATCCGCAATTTTACGCAGTCTGAGAAGATGGATCTTTTTCTCGTCGGCTTTTAGTATCTCAATGTCGAGTCCGCGCAAACTGAGCTTTTCGCCGGGTTTTGGCACATAACCAGCTTCGGTGACAACCAATCCGGCTATCGTAGTGTATTCCTCATCCTCGAGTTCGATATCAAAGAGTCGCTCGATATTATCGATCTCGGTCGAGCCCAGCACATCGAAATAGCCGTCTTCTCCCTCAATGATCTCGACAATTTCTTCCGGGCCGGTGTCTTCGTCCTCGATCTCGCCGACGATCTCTTCGATTATGTCCTCGACAGTGATCATGCCGGCAACACCGCCGTACTCGTCGATAACGATGGCGATCTGTATGTGATTTTGCTGAAATCGTTTGAGCAACTCCGACGCTGAGATCGTCTCTGGAACAAAAAACGCGTCACGCAGAATTTCGCTTAAAGGCCGATCTTCTTTTCCGTCGGCCCATGATTGCAAAAGGTCACGAACATAGATAATGCCCTCAATGTGATCGATAGTGTCGCGGTAAACGGGAAGCCGTGAATATTTTTCTTCGATGATCAAGCGGCGGGCATCTTTTACGGTCGAATTGATGTCAATTGAGCACATCTCGGTTCGCGGCGTCATTATCTCGGCGACACGTGTGTCGGAGAATTCGACCATTGTTTCGATCAGCTCGCGCTCTTTTTCCTCGATGATGCCCTCCGCTTCGCCGACCTCCATCAGCGCCTGAAAATCGTCCGAATTATCTTCATCTTTATCATCGGATACATCGGGAGTTTCCGTTGCGTCGAGCTTCTGTCGACGCTCGCGGCGGCGTTCGGCCAGCGGCTCGGCAAAAAAAGAGGTTATTGCATAGATCGGACGGATCGCGGGCAGCAGGAATAAGAGTTTTTGTTCGGTGTTATCTTTGACGATAAGCCGAGGAACGATCTGACGCAGCAGCACCGTCGCCCCGAGCCCTATCAGCAAAGCAAAGAATAGTAATCGAAACTTTCCCTCTGTATATCCGCCAACAACGACCGTAAGCAGTACAGTAAAACAGATCAATAGGACCTGGATCGTTGACGAGATCGCAAAGCGAAACCGCAGCCGATTTTCGACGATCTCACGAAGGAACTGTGCCGAATTCTTTTTTTCCGCGATCTCCTCATCGCTGGAAATGCGGCGCAGCGTGACGTCTGAAAGGTGCGAAAACGCCATATCCACCGTCGCGAGAAAAACCAAAGCAATTAGGATGATAACCGCAATGATTATTTCGGTTTGCATAAGTCGTTAATTTTAGAATGCACAATTAGAAGTTTCCAGCATTTACCTAATCGATCAAGTTCTTCCATGCACGGCCGTCTCTTTCGAGAAGGGCATCGGATTCTTGCGGTCCCCAGGTTCCAGCTTCGTAATTCGGAAAATCGCGTGCCGGCAGAGCGGTCCAGACATCCTGAACGGGCGCGACGATCTTCCAGCTTGCCTCGACCATATCAGCACGTTGGAATAGCGTCGCATCGCCTATCATGCAGTCAAAGAGCAGGCGTTCGTAACCGGTACGCACCTGTTCGCCAAAATGGTCGAGATAGTTAAAATCCATATCGACCGGGCCGACATTGACGATCGGGCCCGGAATTTTTGCCCCGAAATGGAGCGTGATCCCTTCGTCAGGCTGGATGTGGATAACGATCCGGTTTGTACGAAGGCGCTCGACGCCAGTTTCACGAAATAAAACAAACGGCGCCTTTTTGAATTCGACGATTATGCTCGAATTTCGTGTCGCCATTCGCTTGCCGGTGCGTATGTAAAATGGAACGTCGGCCCAACGCCAGTTGTCTATGGCAAGCTTCATTGCGGCAAACGTCTCAGTGTTTGACGCAGGTGCGACATTTTGTTCATTGCGATAGGCCGGAACTTTTTTGTTCTCGATCTTGCCCTCATCATATTGTCCGCGAACGGCGCAATGCAGTACATCTTCCGGCGAGAATGGCTGAATGGCCTGCAGTATCTTCGCCTGTTCGTCGCGGACAGAATTGGCCTCGAATGAAACCGGAGGTTCCATCGCCGTTAGAGTGACGAGCTGCAGGATGTGGTTCGGGATCATGTCGCGCAACGCTCCCGCCGAATCGTAATAGCCGCCGCGAAGCTCGACGCCGAGGGTTTCGGCGACCGTTATCTGAACGTGATCGATAAAATTGCGGTTCCATATCGGCTCGAAGATGCTGTTCCCGAAACGGAATACCAAAATGTTTTGAACGGTCTCTTTGCCAAGATAATGATCGATGCGGTAGATCTGCTGTTCCTTAATAGTTTTCAGCAGGTTGGCATTGAGAGTTCTTGCAGATTCAAGGTCACGCCCGAATGGCTTTTCGTAGATGAAGCGCCGCCAATTTCCATTCTCCTCTTTGCCGAGACCGTTCTTAACGATCTTGTGCGTGACGTTAGCAAACAGCGTCGGCGGCGTTGCGAGATAGTAAAAGAAATTGTCCGGGATCTGATGTTTTGTCGTGACCTCGCCGATCAGTTCTTTTAGGTCGCCGAACAATTTCTTGTCGTCGTCAAAATCGCCGCCCGTATAGTAGGTGCGTTCCTCGAACCATTTCAGAACTTTTGCATCGGGCCCCTTTGGAACGAATTCTTTCAGATCGGCGATCATCTGCTTGCGAAAGTCTGCGCTCGTCAATTCCTGCCGCCCGACGCCGATTATCGCAAATGAGTGCGGCAGGAAGTCGTCTTTCGCAAGATTATAAAGTGCCGGAAAGAGTTTGCGTTTAGTAAGGTCGCCGGTTGCTCCAAATATGACCATCACGCACGGTTCGGCAATTTTTTTTGATTCGCTCATTTTGGATAGTTTGCCACAGAGAGCACAGAACAAAAACCAGCTTCTGAAATAAATACAGCTAAATTCCTAATTGATCTCTCAAATGAAGTTCGCGCCCATTCATCTCGCCGTTGTCGGTTTCATGATCAAACCCGCAAAGATGCAGCACGCCATGAAGAATAAGCTGCTTGATCTCGCTCTCAAGCGTAAGGCCATTTTCGCCGGCTTGTTTCTGGGCCTGCTCGGCAGAGATAACAATGTCGCCAAGATTGTTTTTGTCAGGATCGAATTCGTCGGGCTCATGCGGGAATGAAAGGACATCCGTAGTCGTATCTTTCCCGCGAAACATTTCATTGAGCTGCCTCATCCGATCGTCAGAAATAAACGCAACCGAAAATGTGTTTTCATGCATCTCCGGGACACTTGCTGCGATAGATCTGGAGAACTTACGAAACACATCCGTCTCAAGCTTTACCTTTCGCTGCAAATTTACAACATCGATCATTTCAGTCACAGAGAAATTATACCCAAACGCGTCGCGAAACAAGCCGTTTTTTCAGCAAGATATTTATTTTGAATTATTTTGAGCCGATTTTTATCGAAATATTGCCTTGATAGACAAAGGGGAAATTATCTGGAGGAAATTACCATGATCAACAAAACTTTCAATCGTAAGCGTATTGCTTTTTTCTCAACCATTTTGGCCGTTATCTGTGCCTTAGTTTTTTCAATGTATTATTCAGCTCCATGCGTCGGAGCGATGGGCGGAGGCTCGGGACGATTGATAATTACCGGTTTTGGCGGTGTGTCTATTTATGCGGTCGATGCTGATCCAAATATCGGACTGCAGAGTTTTGATATGGCCACAAATTATCCGGGTAATCCGGTAGATTTTCCCTCGGTCGCCAACAATGGTGCGATAGCTTTTAGTTTTAGAGGGCCGGGTGACGACAACTATCGCGTCTGGGCTATGGATGCTGACGGTTCCAATCGCCGGCAGCTTACTTTTACGCGGGCCGTGCCAACGAGCGATGTCGCCCCGACAATTTCACCCGATGGCACAAAAGTCGCGTTCATATCTAATCGATTCGATGTGCCGACGTTTCCTGACAGTTCGCAGAAAAATCCTGAAGTCTTTATTGTGAACACTGATGGGTCTAATTTGCATCAAGTCACGCCGAGTGAGCAAGAACCTCAGCACGGCTCAAATCCCAACACATATATTACCGATTTTGGATGGGCTTCCGACAGCACGCTGATCGTGGCCGGAGCCCGCGTTGTGCCCGGACAACCGGCGCTGAAATATGGCCTTTTCTCATTCAATTCTGACGGCACGGGGCAGACCTCTCTCAATTTGCTGCACCCTGCTTATGGAACCTCTCAGTCCTTTGACGTTCGCGGCGGACATATTCTCTACGGCAACAGCAACCGTCTATTTGTTTTCGACTTGGGCGGCAACGTCTTGAATCAGGTTAACGGAACAAGTTTCGGTGAGCAGTTGCTGGGGCACGGCTCGGCACGCCTCTCTCCGGACGGTTCAAGGATCGGCTATATGAGCGGGACAAATAATGGAAGCCTTATAACAATGAATCTTGACGGAACAGGCCGTGTGACAGTCCGAACTAATCTCGGTGTCGGGACTCTCCCATTTTGGTGGACGACCGGCGGCCAGATCCCTGTCCCTGCACGGATCGAATTAACTCCGAATGTCTTACAGATCCCGAATGACGGTACTTCTGCCACAATAAGTCCCGCTCTGTATGACTCCAATGGCAATCTCATATTCCGGTCCGCGCGATTTGCTGTTACATGTGACGCGACGCACCCGTGTGACGTTCCTTTCAACCCATTTGGCGGATTTCAATTAACTCCTTTCAACAAGATCAACCTTACAAATCCGAGCACGACCAATATCGGATACGTTACGGTTTGCGGCACTAACGGAGTTCAAGCGTGCTCTATCGTGGGATTAAACCGCGATATTAATTTTGCGGAGCTGCGTTCGAGTGTGCCGACAGCCAATACCAACGGAGCGGGCGGCGATGGCGTATTTACCATCCGCCGAACATCGAGCCAGGCGAATAGTACGTTTGCGGTTGACTTTACCACAGGCGGCACAGCAGTGCGCGGCCTGGACTATTCGCTGAATGTCGCGGGAAACAGTGTTTTAATACCAGCGGGACAAAACACGGTCGATATTCGCGTAACGCCCCTTCTTGCGGCAGGCAATAAAACAGTGAGTCTGAGCATTACCGCGCCTCCGAACGCGAGTTATCTAACCGTTGCAGGCCAGGACTCCGCGATAGTCAATATCATCGATAACGGTTCGCCGACCGGTCCGCTTTCGCTGTCCTCGATCTCAACGTCGCATGGAGGCAATGGCGGGGTCATAGCTTCAACCATTTACGGCAGCAATATTGGCGATGGAGCGACAGTCAAATTAACGCGTGCAGGACAAACTGACATTCCCGGGGCCAACGTTCACACCGCGGTCGGCGGCAAGTCGATAATCGCAGTTTTTGATCTCCGCGGAGCATCGCCGGGCTCGTGGAACGTGGTCGTAACGAATCCGGACAGTTCGACACAGCAGCTCACAAATGGATTTCAGGTCGAGCCAAATTCGCCTAATCGATTGACCGTTCAGATCTCCGGCGCCGGCGTGATACGAGCTTCACATTCGCGTTCAAACTACGACGTGATATACACGAATCACGGAAATACAGATGTATATGGTGTCGTACTGTTCATTACGGGCGTCGCCAGGAACGAATGTGCCACGCCTGCGGATGTTAATTGTACTTATCTCGATACGCCGCTTCAGAACATTCCGGATCTGCCGGGACAAGACCCGCTGCCCGCGTGGGTTCGGCAAGTGCCAAACATTGTTCCGGTCGATCTGCCGAACGTTAGCGGTCCGGGCATTCGCCAGGTAGGAGCGATTCCGGTGCTTATTCCGCGGATCCCCGCGAATACGTCGCGTACCTTTAGATTCTCAATGCGCTTTTCTGTAGTCGGTGAAACTGCGCTCCAAAAAATAAATGCGTCAATTTTGCCTCCGTTGGTTACTGCCGTGACAGTTCCGGGAGCTTCGAAACCGACCATCGCAATGCGGGCTCTGACGCCGGATGATGCCTTTAGCGACGGGGCAGCATGTGTGCATTCAATTGTGCAGAATGCCATAAATTGCGCGCTTGGATTTGTACCCGGCGAACAGTGTCTTGCAGCTGGTTTGGCGTACATGCAGAATTTGGCAGGAGCTGTGGGAAACAATTCATACCAGAATCTCGATTCGACAGCTGCTTTCAGCGGAGCGCAGCAGTATGCGGGATTGATCTCTATAATGACCTGTCTAAAGAGTGCTACACCGCTGGGAACTTTTTTGAACGTTCTTGGGTGTCTGGCCGGTGTTTACGATTCGTGTGTCACCTGTTTAGGTCCCGATGCCTGCAACCCGTTCAATCTCTATTTTGTTCAGTCGGCTGATCCGAATGAGAAAACCGGGGTTCGGCGACTGACCCCGCAGAACTATATTCCCAGCAGCAATATGCTCTATGGAATAAGTTTCGAAAATAAACCTGATGCGACCGCTCCTGCGCAGGATGTGGTCATTACCGACCAACTCGACACAACGAAGCTGGATGTGACGACGTTTGAACTTGGACAGATGACTTTCGGTGATACAGTGATCAATGTTCCGACGGGGTTGACAAGCTTTACGACTGAAGTCGATCTGCGGCCTGCAAATGACCTACTCGTGAGCGTCAACGCAAATCTCGATCAAAATACTGGTTTGGTTACATGGACGTTCCTTTCTCTCGACCCGTTTACGCGACAGACGCCGACGAATGCGTTGGCCGGTTTTCTGCCGCCTAATATTGATGGAGTCCAAGGCGCGGGAAAGGTGTTGTTTACGATCTCACCAAAAAACACCGTCACTACCGGTGATGAGATCCGCAATCATGCCACGATCATTTTTGACCTGAATGCGCCGATTACCACGAACGAATGGTTGAACACCATCGATGATTCAAAACCTATAAGCAGTGTGCAACCACTTGCTGCGCAGCAAAGTTCGACAACCTTCACGGTGAATTGGTCGGGGAACGATACCGGATCAGGAATAAACGATTACACGCTGTATGTTTCCGAGAACGGCGGGCCGTTTAATCCGTCTGCAGTTGGAACGACGAACACGACTACGCAGTTTACAGGCGCATATGATACGACGTATTCGTTTTACACGATCTCTCGGGATAATGCAGGGAACGTCGAGGGAGCCAAGGTCGTTGGCGATGCTACAACTCACACACCGGCGGCACCGGCGACTATCAGCGGAACTGTCACATACGGCAACGCTATACCGGCAGCCACGCGGTATGTATCAAATGTATTGATCAGCGGTGCGGGATCGCCTCCGGTGAGTGTCTTTACTGGTGCTCCCGGTGCGAGTGCCGGAACTTACGCTCTCAGCGGATTTGGAGCTGGTTCCTATACGGTAACGCCGACCAAAACAGGCGGCGTCAACAACATTACCTCATTCGATGCGGCGAAGATCGCCCAGCATGTCGCCGGGATAAGTAATTTGACCGGCAATCAATTAATAGTTGCCGATGCCAGCAACAACGGAAGTATTTCTTCCTTTGATGCGGCACAGATCGCCAATTATGTCGTGTCGTCATCGCCTGCCGGAACATCCGGAACATGGAAATTCAATCCTGTTAACAGAACATATGCATCAGTCAATTCCAGCGTTAACGGTGAAGATTTTTCAGCACTGCTGATGGGCGAGGTTTCAGGTAACTGGACAAACACCGGAGCACGTCCGTCCAACGGACCGGCGAAAAGCATCGCTGTCAAATCACCCGATCTGATAACTTCAACCGGCAGCGAAGTCGTTATTCCGATCGAGGTTCAGGGAGCGGCGAACAAGGGGATCATTTCTTACGAAATCAACATGAGCTACGATCCTTCCGTGATCCAGCCCGTGGCCGACCCGGTCGATCTGTCCGGAACCGTCAGCAGCCGTCTTACCTTCGCTTTCAATGCCGATCAGCCAGGTATTTTGCGGGTCGCTGTTTATGGAGCTTATCCTATCGACACCAATGGTGTTCTCATGAATCTCAGATTCACCGCCGTCGGAGCACCGGGCTCAGTGTCTCGGTTGATTTTGACGCATATGATGTTCAACGAAGGCGATCCGGAAGCCATCGCAACTGACGGTCGTGTCAGGATCTGGGATGCGGCGGCAAACCAGGCTGAATGAACTGACTTCACCACACAGCAAAATCTCCCGCCTGAGTAAGGGCATAACATTCAAATTTGAGTGTTAGCCCTTGCTTACTTGTGCATCTTCTGATTCTGAATGAGCTTCGTAGGCTTTTACGATCATCTGGACAAGCTTGTGGCGGACAACGTCCTTTTCGGTGAAATAGACAAACTCGATGCCTTCAAGATTCGCGAGGATGTGTTCGGCTTCTTTGATGCCGCTCTTTTGGCCGCGGGGAAGGTCGATTTGTGTCTTGTCGCCGGTGACGACTGCCTTTGAGCCAAAGCCGATGCGGGTCAAGAACATCTTCATCTGCTCGCGG
>CAZGSC010000039.1:0-21940 GCA_964528325.1 uncultured Chloracidobacterium sp.
CATCTCGCGCCTCGGGGTGGACGTCACGCTCCACGACATCGTGAAGGACGAAAACGTTCTTGTAACCCGTAGGCAGCTGCTCGATAGCGTTGTCGAGAGCGATCTTGTCGACGATGCGCATCTTTTCGGGATTTGCCGTTCCCGATACGATCTGCACGGGTGTTTCGCCTTCTTCGGTGGTCTTTTCGTATTTGACCGTGCGTTTGCGGAAATGCATCAGCACCTGATTGACCGTCATTCGGTGAAGCCACGTTGTAAAGGCAGACTCGCCGCGAAAACTGCCGATCTTGCGATAAAGCTGGATAAAGACGTCCTGCGTTAGATCCTCGGCCTCAGACGTGTTTTGCAGCATCCGTAAGCAGATCGAATAAACACGTCTGTGATGACGTTTGTAGATCTCCTCAAAGGCCGCCATGTCGCCGCCAGTCGCCATCTTTGTTAACTCGACGTCCTTGGCGGTGCCTATGTCTGCGACGGGTATTGCCTTTGCAAAGCTAACCTCATCAACCTTGACCCCCTGGTCGCTATGAAAAACAGGATAACTAAGTGTTTCAGTTGTCATGTCATTTCCCTCCGTGACCGTATCTTTCAATTGCCGTGCCAAACTGATCTCTGATCGGTCAATATCTCTGTTTCACGCCTGAAAGTTAATTATGTTCAAGTTTGTCGGGCATATTTATTTATTCGACTCTCATCCAAAAGTAGATGCATATACCTTACAGTGCATCTAGCGCGTCAAAAAATACACGTTTTGGTATATTCAAAAACCTTAGGCATACGCATTACGTCGGAAAGAATGCTAAGATTTACTACACAAAACATCTGCGATCCTCAATTAATCGGTGTTTTATTTAAAATGTTCACGAGTTTCTCAAAAACACTCTTGGCCGCGTTGTTTCTGGCCTTACTAGGCAGCTTATCCGCGGCCGGTCAAAGTGTTGGTTCGCTACCATACAAAAGCCAGGATGTGGCAGACGATGGGATTCCGGTACTGATCAAGCATCTGCCGCAATGGGAAACTGTTCGTCACCAAGCGACATTGGTCAGCAGCATCCCTGATCTGATTTCCGTGATCGGGGAACGGCAAATTCTCAATTCAGTCGATTTTCCCGGCGGAACTGAGGCCGTCACAGCTCCGTATGATGCAGGCAAACTCGTCCTGATCGAGTTTTCAACACCTCAGGCCTCAATAGATGCGGATGGCGCAATTAAGTCAAAGCTAGCAGGCATCAACGATGCTTTAACCGTTTACCGCAGAATAGGCAATTACAATGCTTTTGTTTTTGACGGGACCAATCCGACTGCGGCAAATGCCCTGCTGGACCAGATAAAATATGAAAAATCAGTTCAATGGCTCGGTGAAAATCCCTACATTATCAGCGCCGAACGTGCATTTGTTATTCAGACTGCCGACCTCTTTGTTTCCACTGTTCTCGTGATCGTTATGGGAATCGGATTTTCGATCCTTTGTGGAGTTTTAATAGGGTCTTTCTTCTTTTATTTTCGTGAGCAAAAACGTGCCAATTCACCAACTTTTAGTGATGCCGGCGGCATGACACGTCTCAATCTGGATGGATTTACTCCCGACATCGTCCCGGAACGTTTGCTAAAAGATTAGTCCGGCAAAACTTCCACCAGCCTTTCTATGTCCTCAATATTGTTATAAAAATGCGGAGCAATGCGCAGTCGGTCGCCGCGCGGGCTAACTATTACCTTTTCGCTCTCAAGGTGCGCGGCAATTTGATTTGGGGTCATGCCTCCGCGGTGTCTAATACAGACAATTTGCGACTTCTCACCTTCCGCCCTCGAACTGACGATCTCGTACTCCTTTCCTGCCAGGCTTTCGCGTAGATGGTCGGTCAAAGAGATCAGATGATCTTCGATCTTTTTTGCACCGGTTTCGTGAAGAAGCTTCAAGCTTTGTTCAAGTCCATAAAAAAGCGATGACGTGCCGGTTCCGCTCTCCCACGCGAGAGCGTTTGGCTTGAACGGCTGTTCGCGATCTACAAAATCCCACGGCGTTTCGACGCTTATCCAGCCGACAAAGGTTGGCTTTACACGATCGCGGGCTCGATCGGAAAGATAAATAATTCCGCAGCCTTCCGGCGCGCACAGCCACTTATGGCCGGCTCCACAAGCAACATCGACTAATTGTGCTGGAAGGTCATAAGGCAACGCCCCAAAACCCTGAATAATATCAACACAGAACAAGGCATCGACGTCACGCGCCGCTCGGCCGATACGCTCAAGATCAGCCTTGAATCCTGATGCGTACTGGACAGAACTGATCGCAACCACCTTTGTGTTCGGATCTATAAGCGAAATTAACTCATCGATATCGATACGGCCATTTCTTTCGGGACAAAGCCGCAGCTCGACGCCAAATTCATCGCGGATCCGCCGCCACGGATAAAAATTTGACGGGAACTCATTTTCAAAGCTCACGATGTTGTCGCCTTTTGCCCAGTTAAGCCCGTTCGCGATCGACGCAAAGCCGTCTGACGTATTACGCATAAAGGCGATCTGATCGGACCGCACGGAAAGCATTTCGGCGATCAATGCCCGTGCTCTGCTTTTTGTATCGATCCAGTCCGTATAATGCGCCGACCCATGCAAGGCAACATCGTTTAATTGCACATTTATGGCCTCGATGGCGGTCGTCGGGATCGGCGAAACGGCAGCGCTGTTCAAATATGTGAGGTGTTTGAGGGCCGGAAAAAGCGATCGAATGGCTTCATTCATATAAAGATTTCTTTTGACAAAGACGCGGTCAAAGCTGATTATTAAACTGGCTAGCGTGCGAGCCAACCTGTTGTAGTGCGAACACGTCTAAGTGCCTTGATTATGTTCGATTTTCAGAATAAAAACCAATCGGATCTGGGATTCGTTTCCGCATCTGACGATAAAGATATTCAGGTAACAAAGCTTAGACGTGAATCGCGCCAAGGGCTTTGGTCTGAGGCATTTAAGTTGTTTCGCGATATTTTTCTTATCATTGTAATTTTTATTTTGTTCGGCGTCTTTTTTGTCCAGCCGGTCGTCGTCGAGGGCACGTCGATGCTGCCGCAGCTGCATGACGGCGAGCGTCTTTTGGTCAACAAGCTTGTTTACTACAAGATACAAAGCGTCAGTTGGGGCCATATCGAACGCGGCGATATCGTGGTATTTTGGTACCCGAATGATCCCGATAAGAGCTATGTAAAACGCGTGATAGGGCTGCCGGGCGAAATGGTCGAGGTCCGAAGCGGCAAGGTTTTTGTTGACGGCAAGCAGCTTGAGGAAGATTATCTTGATGCCGAGCACAACCAATCGCTGCCGAGCTGGCCGGCAAAAAAAGTCGATGAGCATCATTATTTTGTAATGGGCGATAACCGCGACAATTCATCAGATTCACGATATTGGGGCCTCGTGCCTGAAAAATACATCTACGGAAAGGCTTTCTTTCGCTATTGGAAACCTTCCAATGTGGGCTTTTTAGAGCATGGCGAATATAATAACGTCCCGGTAAAACCCGTGGAAAAAAACGATCTCCGCGCTAACGACGAACGATAATGGCTTCACGATCAGCGATCTTGGTACTCGAGGACGGACGCACTTTCAAAGGTGCGTCTTTTGGCGCCGAAGGTGAAGCGTTCGGCGAGATGGTTTTCAATACGTCGATGTCCGGCTATCAGGAGATACTGACCGATCCCAGCTATGCCGGACAGATAGTCTGCATGACGTATCCGCTGATCGGCAATTACGGGACAAATAACGAAGATGTTGAATCCCGGAAACCGTGGGTCGAAGGTCTTGTTGTTCGCGAGGCCAGCCGTGTCGCTTCCAATTTCCGTTCGACTGCGAGCTTGCAGGATTATCTGAAAGGCAACAGCATCATCGGCATCGAACATATTGACACGCGAGCATTGGTCCGCCACATCCGCGACAAAGGCGCGATGCGTGTCGGAATTTCAACCCTCGATCTCAATAAGGAAAGCCTGCTCGCAAAAGTGCTGGATTCACCTGAGATGACGAACCGCGAACTCGCAAGTGCTGTGACAGCAGATGATAGTTACGACTATCCTGCGGCGTCTGACGAGAATCACCACATCGTCGCTTACGATTTTGGGGTTAAAACAAACAGCCTGCGCGAATTTGCCAAACTCGGCTGCCGCGTAACCGTTGTTCCCGCCGACACATCAGCAGCTGATGCAATAGCATTGAAACCCGACGGCATCTTTCTATCGAACGGCCCGGGCGACCCTTCGTCGATGACCTCGGTAATTAAAGAGATAAAGGAGCTTGCCGAAACCAAAACTCCGATGTTCGGCATTTGCCTCGGACATCAACTTCTGGGCGAAGCGTTCGGTGCCAAGACATACAAACTAAAATTCGGCCACCGCGGCGGTAATCAACCGATCAAAGATCTGACAACAGGAAAGATCGAGATCACTGCGCACAATCACGGCTTCGCTGTCGATGCCGACAGCCTGCCCGCCGATGTCGAAGTCACGCACATTAACCTAAATGACAACACCGTCGCCGGCCTGCGTCACAAGACGCTGCCTGTTTTCTCTGTCCAGTATCATCCCGAATCTGCTCCGGGACCGCACGATTCTGAGTATTTATTTGATCGGTTTATTAAACTAATGACAAAGTAGCCGCAAAAGGCGCAAAAAAGCGCAAAGGAGAAGCATCTCTTTTGCGCTTTCTTGTGCTTTTTTGCGGCAATTGCTATTAACGACCGATCCCCGCAATATACGGAGCAATAACAAGCGAAACGATCGACATCAGCTTGATGAGGATATTCATTGACGGGCCGGACGTGTCTTTGAACGGATCTCCGACCGTATCGCCTGTTACGGACGCCTTGTGAGCTTCCGAGCCTTTGTAGACCATTTCTCCGTTGATAAGGACGCCTTTTTCGAAGGACTTCTTGGCGTTATCCCACGCACCACCCGCGTTCGATTGGAAGATCCCCATCAACACGCCTGACACGGTAACACCGGCAAGCAAGCCTCCAAGAACTTCAGGGCCGAATGTAAAACCAACGAGCACGGGGGTAATGAGAGCGATCGCTCCCGGCATTAGCATTTCGCGTAAGGAGGCCTTTGTAGAGATCGCGACGCACTTATCGTATTCCGGCTTTGCCTTATATTCCATAATGCCGGGAATTTCGCGGAACTGGCGACGAACCTCCTGCACCATGTCCATCGCCGCCTTACCAACCGCCTGAATGCACAAAGCTGAGAAAATGAACGGGATCATTCCGCCTACAAAAAGGCCGGCAAGCACGTTTGCCTTGTAAATATCGATACGGTCGATGCCGGCAATCCCGACAAATGCTGCAAACAAAGCCAATGCCGTCAATGCCGCCGATGCGATAGCAAAACCTTTTCCGGTCGCGGCCGTCGTGTTACCGACTGCATCGAGGTTGTCTGTGCGTTCACGCACTTCCGGCGGCAATTGACTCATTTCCGCGATGCCGCCTGCGTTGTCGGCGATAGGCCCGAAAGCATCGATTGCCAGCTGCATTGCCGTTGTCGCCATCATTCCAGCCGCGGCGATTGCCACGCCGTACAAACCCGCAAAGTAGTATGAAAATACGATGCCGCCGGCGAGCGTTAAGATAGGTATAACTGTCGATTTCATGCCGACCGACAACCCGCCGATGATATTGGTAGCGTGTCCGGTCGATGATTGCTGCACGATCGACAACACGGGCTTTTTGCCCATCGCCGTGTAGTATTCCGTAACAATACTCATTATCGCCCCGACGATAGTTCCGACTACAATAGCAAAGAAAACACCCCATTTGTTGAACGTCGTCGTGCGAAGCGTGATCTGCCCTTCAGGCAATATCCACATCACTGCGAAGAACGCCGCAAGCACCGTCAAAAGCATTGCGGTCCAGTTTCCGGCGTTCAATGCCTTCTGAACGCTTGAGCTGTCATCCTTGATCCTGACAAGCCATGTGCCAATGATCGAGAAAACAATTCCGAGCCCGCAGATCACCATAGGCAAAAGGATCGGCGACATTCCGCCAAAAGCATCCGTCACCTTGATCTCTTGTCCGAGCACCATTGTCGCAAGGATCGTAGCTACGTAAGAACCGAAAAGGTCCGCGCCCATTCCAGCCACATCGCCCACATTGTCTCCGACGTTGTCGGCAATGGTCGCCGGATTGCGAACATCGTCTTCCGGAATTCCGGCCTCAACTTTGCCGACGAGATCGGCGCCGACGTCAGCCGCCTTGGTGTAGATACCGCCGCCAACGCGTGAAAACAACGCGATAGATTCCGCACCTAACGAGAAACCGGTCAACACTTCAATAGCCGTTGGGATCTGATTGGCACCGAGTCCGGCAAACATGTAAAGGAAGACAATGAACAGGCCGCCTAAACCCAGAACGGCCAATCCCGCAACACCTAGCCCCATCACGGTTCCACCCGTGAATGAAACTTTGAGTGCCTGCTTCAAACTCGTTCGAGCGGCCTGGGTAGTACGAACATTCGCCTTCGTCGCAACCTTCATTCCGATAAATCCGGCGGTTGCTGAAAATACAGCTCCAACGATAAAAGCGATACAGATCACCCAACTCGAATGGATCTCTTTGCCGTTTATCGAGTGGATCGTTCCTGAATAGGCCAATAATGCTGCGGTAAAAAAAACAAAAATGCTTAAGACTTTCCACTCCGCTTTAAGGAACGCCATTGCTCCGTCGGCGATATAGCCGGAAAGTTCTTGCATGTTCGCATCGCCCGCATCCTGCTTGCTGACCCAAGCCGACTTAAATGCCATCACCACCAATCCCAGAATGCCTAAAGCGGGTGCTAAATAGATCAAGTAACTGTTCATATCTTGTTTTATGGTTAGTACCGCCAATTAGTGCGGAGCCTAATCTCTCTTTCCCTTGAAATAAATGAATTGCTTTTTATGAAGTCAAGTGACCGTCAAAAACTAATGATTATAAGATACTTACTGCAATTTACCAATAACAGTCGGCAAAAAGCGGATCTTGGGTAGCGGGCTGATCTTGTGGTGCTCTGAGAAAACGCAAAAGAAAAGGGCTTACCTGTCCTCGCAAAAACAAGCAGATCTTCCGATCAGACCGTTTTCATCATAACTTTCCGCTCGCGCGGGCCATCGAACTCGCACAGGTAAATTCCCTGCCAGCGGCCAAGCAGCAGTTCGCCATTTTCAAAAGGCACAGTTGCGCTCACACCCGTAAGCGAGGATTTTATATGCGCGTCCGAATTATGTTCGAAGTGTTTGAAATTCTCGTCGTATTGAGGAATAAGCCGCGACAGAAACCCGAGCATGTCGCTTTTAACATCAGGGTCGGCATTCTCGTTTATCGTAAGGCCGCAGGTCGTATGCTGTGTGTATAGCACGCAAACGCCGTCGGGCACTTCGCTGTCTTTGACTAACTTCCGCACCTCGTCGGTGATCTCGATCATTTCTTCACGCTTTGACGAATGCACGTGGAGTATTTTCATAAGTTTCACGCGAAAGTTCGGCACCCATTATAACAAGGACGCTCGATTGCTGATAAACTTATACTTATTTCAGAACATGATGGAGAAAAGCACGATGTTAAACAGATCTGCCGTCTTAAGTGTCCTCGGACTTGTATTTCTTTTATTTACAGACGTTTACAGCCAGAACAAATTTGAAGGATATTCCGTTGTCGTCGAAGCAAACAGCGCCGGTGCGTGCCCGGTATGGTATCTGCCTTCCGTCAACAACGGAAACGCGGTCGAGGTCTTTTTTGCCGGGACAAACCAGCGAGCACCGGCCGATCTGACGGCTTGCGACGGCAGCATTATCAGGAACGGCAATAGTGTTATACCGAATGAGAACGGCCGATGGTGCTTTAATGGGCCCGAACGATTTTACGATGTAAAGTTTAGAAACGGTGACGCTTATTTATGGTATCCGATGACGAAGGACACGGGATTTTATAACGTCAAGGATTTCCGCCCCGTAACACGCAGCGGCGGGCTGACGCCGCAATACACTTTTACCGATCCATCCGATTGGACAAGCACGATACGCAACGCGATCGCCTTTATAGCGGCTCGGCAGGGTGGCACACTGCGGTTTCCCGACGGAGATTATGTTGTCGGCACCATCGACGGTAATCGGCGCGATCCGAAATTCGAGGCGATCACGCTGCCGTCAGGCATCGTTATAGAGGGAGCGAGCTCTAATTTCTCCGTGCCAACCGCTAATCACCCAATGAGCAAGAGCGCATCAAGGATAAGGCTGCGCAATAACAACCAGACGATCTTTCGTATTGGCGGCTGTACAAATCAGGTCGTTGTCCGTCAGATCGAGCTGCTCGGCAATTCTGCACTCTTTGGCGAGACAAACCGCGATTCGACCGGTAATTACGGGATCGAAGCCATGGGCAAATGGGCACTCAAACCCGAAGCACCAAATTCCAGCTACGGCATTAAGGTAGAAAACGTCACATTTCAAAATTTGGACAAGGGGTTTTATCTTCATAACGCGAATGACAGTAACTGCGATTCGCGCACGCAATATTGCGACGCTTGGCAGTTCGATTATGTTGCGGTCGATCACGGAATTTTCCTGAACAACAAAACAGGTATCTGGATCGATTCTTACAATACCGAATGGAAGATAACCAACTCATTCTTTGGCTATGTTGCGTCAAATGCTCCCGGAGACGGAATCCGCATCAAAAAAGGCGGTGTAATACTGATCGAACAGACCTTTGGCGGAGGTTATAACTACGGGCCGCAAATTGGCGGCACGTTTTTGAACATAGACACTGCCGTCTCGGTTAGTGTCATCTCGTCCGAAGCCGAACGCGGACAGCGCAGCATTTATACAAATCCGCTTGGCTCTATTTCGTCAATGATGCTGAATGTTGCGGGAAGCGTTTTTGACGACAAGATCGACCTGAACGGCAGGCTTAACTTTATCTCGTCAGGAAATTTCTATGGTGCAAAGACGATCGACGCTGAGCCCTCGGTCAGTATCAGTTCGATCGGTGATCGATACTGTTACGATTCGATGGTGCTCAAAGGCCGCTGCGTTGACCAAAGCGGACGCAATATTGCAGATCCGGGCGTGACCGGCGGCCGCCGGATGTTTGAGACCGGCCGAGTTGGCGAAGACACCGGCCCTGATCGTATCGAAGGACGTCCAAATTTCTTTGGCTATAACGTGCGGATCGGCGACGGGCTTTTGCAGTTTGACCCTAATATTACATTTAAGGATCTACAGGCTTGGGCGGCCGGCAGCGGCACGCGGCCTAGGGTTGAAGACGGAGCGTTTCTCTACTGCAAGGATTGCCGCAAAAATAATTCCGGCATTTGTACTCAAGGTATCGCAGGCAGCGATGGTGCATTCGCCAAACGCATAAACGGACAATGGCGCTGCGACTAAATTTATGACCTCTGGATATTCAGGTACACCGCTCGCGAAGAAATTAGGGATCAAAGATGGATTCACGGTACTTGGCATCGGTTTGCCCGAGAATTATCTCGGCCTCGTCGAGCCGCTTCCCGGCAATGTTGATATCGAAAGTGTCGGTGCATCTGCCAAAGCGGTTCATTCAGCATTTGATCTTATCCACTTGTTCACAAACAGCCGCGACGAACTCTTTGGCGAACTTGCCGTGTGTGTGCGGTTAATAAAACAGGACGGTTCGATCTGGCTCTCGTGGTACAAAAAGGCTGCAAAACTGCCGACCGAGATCACTGAAGATACTATTCGCGAAGCCGCTTTTCCGCTCGGCCTTGTCGATATTAAGGTGTGTGCGGTCGATGAGAAATGGTCCGGCTTAAAATTAGTGATTCGCAAAGAAAATCGTATATAATTTGTACATACATTATTTCCGGAGGGAGTTTTATGCCAACGACCGATCCGTTTGTCGATGCTTATATCGAAAAGTCGAAAGATTTCGCCAAACCCATCCTGAACCACCTTCGGGCATTAGTTCATGAGGCTTGTCCCGACGTCGTAGAGACTAAAAAATGGAGTTTTCCGCATTTCGACTACAAAGGGATGATGTGCAGCATGGCAGCCTTTAAAGAGCACTGTGCGTTCAGCTTTTGGAAACAAGCTTTACTGGAATCGTCTGCTTTTCCGGCTGAGAAAACCGCAATGGGAAGTTTCGGACGGATCGCGTCGCTAAAAGATCTGCCCAGTGACAAAACGATGAAAAAACTCATCGTCGATGCGATGAAACTGAACGACGCAGGTATCAAGGTTGCTAAATCGAGACCCGCCGGTGAGAAAAAAGAGCTTGTTGTCCCGGCTATTCTGATCGCGGCTCTTGCGACAAATGAGCTGGCAGCCGAAACATTTGATAACTTTCCATACAGTTGCAAAAAAGAATATGTTCAGTGGATAGATGAAGCAAAAACTGACGCCACGCGCGATAAACGACTGGCGACTGCTATCGAATGGTTGAGCGAAGGCAAGCGTCGAAATTGGAAGTACGAAAAATGTTGACAAATATATCAAACAAAACGAGAAGTGTATAAATAAAATGACAGAACCAATACTAGTAGCAAAAAAAGATAAAAACGACTTCTTTCTCTTACCGCAGATGTCCAATCGTCACGGCGTTATCACAGGTGCGACCGGTACCGGTAAGACCGTGACCTTGCAGCGCATGGCCGAGGGTTTTAGCGGTCGGGGCGTTCCGGTCTTTATGGCGGACATCAAAGGTGACCTGACCGGTGTGACGCAGATCGGTGGCGGCAACACTAAGGTCGATGATCGCAATAAGCTTCTCGGCATCGAGCCCGTGTTTGAGCAATTTCCGGCGACCGTTTGGGATGTGTTCGGCAAACAGGGTCATCCGCTGCGTGCGACCGTAAGCGAGATGGGACCGCTTCTGATCGCCCGCCTTTTACAGCTCAATGAGACGCAGGAAGGCGTGCTCGCGATCGCGTTCAAATACGCCGACGACAACGGACTAATGCTGCTCGATCTTAAGGATCTGCAATCGCTGATGCAGTATGTGGGGGAAAATGCCGATCAATTGACGCTGCAATACGGCAACGTCTCGTCGGCATCAGTTGGTGCGATCCAACGCGGTCTGCTGCAGATAGACGAGCAAGGTGGTGACCTTTTCTTTGGTGAGCCGGCAGTCAAGCTCGATGATTTTATGCAAAGCGTCGGCGGTAAAGGTGTGCTCAATCTGCTCGCCGCCGATCAGCTCGTCCAGGCGCCAAAGCTCTATTCGACATTCCTGCTCTGGCTGCTCTCCGAACTTTTCGAATCTCTGCCCGAAGCCGGCGATCTTGAAAAACCGAAACTCGTCTTCTTTTTCGATGAGGCTCATCTTCTTTTTACAGATGCTCCGCAGAGTTTGATCGAAAAAGTCGAACAGGTTGTAAGGCTTATTCGTTCAAAAGGAGTTGGTGTTTATTTTGTAACGCAAAATCCGGCAGACATTCCCGAAAAGGTCCTAGCGCAGCTTGGCAATCGCGTCCAACACGCTCTACGGGCTTATACGCCGCAGGAACAAAAAGGCGTCAAGGCCGCAGCTACATCTTTCCGAGTCAATCCCAAACTCGATACTGAAAAAGTCATCACGGAACTC
Source organism: uncultured Chloracidobacterium sp. (assembly GCA_964528325.1). GTDB lineage: Bacteria > Acidobacteriota > Blastocatellia > Pyrinomonadales > Pyrinomonadaceae > OLB17. Next base: position 11,570 of record CAZGSC010000039.1, read on the forward strand.
GGAGTCGGCGAAGTGCTGATCTCGACACTTGACGAAAAAGGCGTTCCGACGATCGTTGATCGAGCATTCGTCGTCCCGCCTGTCGGCCACATCGGCCCGATTACACCTGAACAACGACAGCAGCTATTAGCAAATTCTCTCGTCGCGGGGGTATATGAAAACGCCATCGACCGCGAGTCTGCCTTTGAGATGCTAAAGGTCAAACACGACGCTAAGGTAGCGGAACAGCAAGCGGCAGCCGAGCAAGCGGCAGCAGAAAAACAGGCTGCAGCCGATGCCAAAGCAGAACGTGCCGCAGCGCGGGCACCGGACACTATTTGGGAGTCGATGGGCAAAAGCGCCGCTCGTGCAGCGACAACAAGTATCGCTCGCTCCGTTGGAACAAAACTTGTCCGCGGTGTTCTGGGCGGATTGCTTGGCGGAAAGAAAAGTTGGTTCTAGTTAAATGGCCAGAGATTGGAGTACATTCACTCGCCGCATAACGATCAATGCACCGACGCAAACCATATATGATGCGTGGGCTGTGCCGTTGCAGATCGAGCGTTGGTTTTTGCGCTCCGCAGATTATGTCGGCGTTGACGGTAAGCCAAGAGATCGCAATGTTCCGGTTGAGAAAGGCGATTCATATCTATGGCGTTGGCATGGATTTCTGGATGATGTTAACGAGAACGGCACTGTAGTCGAAGCGAACGGAAGTGATCAATTTGCATTCACCTTTACAAAAGAGTGCCTTGTTACAGTATCGATAAAAAATGAACAAGGCGAAACGGTAGTCGAATTAACGCAAAGCCGCATCCCTGACGATCCAGATCACTGCATCTACGTCGATTGTTCCTACGGCTGGGCGTTTTATCTTGGCAATTTGAAATCTGTGCTTGAGGGCGGCATCGATCTGCGGAACAAGAATGTTGACATTCAAAATGTTGTAAATTCTTGAGGTGTATTTATGTCGGGAAAACAAACTTTACTTTTGGTTGGAACAGCGAAGGGACTGTTTATCTTACGCCGAGGCGGAAATGGCCAGTGGTCGATGAAAGGGCCGCATTTTGCCGGGCGTGCAGTGTTTTCAGCCTTTCTAGACCAGCGAAAAGGCCGCAATGAAATGTGGGCGGCTCCGACAAGCTGGCATTTTGGGGCAGAGCTCGTAAAAAGCACCGACATGGGTACGACTTGGGACTCGCCCGAACGCATGCGGATCAAAATGCCCGCAAATACAAAAAAGTCGCTTGAAAATATATGGCAGATCACTGCCGGAGCAAGCAACGACACACTTTATGTCGGCACGGCGCCCGGCGGTTTGTTTGAGTCGCATGACCGCGGCGAAACGTGGAAACTAAACACAGGCCTTTGGAAACATCCGCACCGAAAGAACTGGAACCCGGGTTTTGGCGGTCTTTGTCTGCACACGATAGTCACGGACAAAAAAAACCCGAATGACATCAAGATAGCGGTCTCATCCGCAGGTGTTTATCAGACCTCAGACGGCGGCAAGACCTGGGCGGCGACCAACAAAGGCGTAAAGGCGTATTTTATGCCGAATCAATATCCCGAATTCGGCCAATGCGTTCATAAGATCGAGCGTCACCCGCGAAAAAAGAATACGTTCTTTCTGCAAAATCATCACGGCGTTTATCGCAGCCGCGATGGCGCGACGACGTGGCAGGAGATCGAAGACGGTTTACCGTCGAACTTCGGGTTTGGGCTGACTGTCACTGACAGCGCGTCTGTCTTTATCGTTCCTCTCGAGGCAGATGCCAAGAGATTTACGTGCGACGGCAAACTCCGCGTCTATCGCAGCCGTGACGAGGGAAATTCGTGGCAGCCGCTAACCAAAGGCCTGCCGCAAAAGAATGCGTATGAGGTCATTCTCCGCGACGCAGTAGCGTCGGTTGGCAACAACGTCTTTTTTGGAACTAAGAACGGCAAACTATTCGCGTCGCACAACGACGGTGATTCGTGGAAAATGATCGAAGGCTCGCTGCCCGAGATCTGCTGCGTCAAGGCTTACACGATCTAATGTCCGTCACCGTCCATCTCAGCGGCCATCTCAAACCGTTCACCGGCGGGACGGTCGAAGTAACCCTAATTGGCGACTTTGCGACAATCAATGATGTTCTCGATTCGCTTTGGAAACAGCACGCCGCCTTGCGTGATCGCATACTCAACGAGCAAAACGAGATACGTCAGCATGTAAATATCTTTGTCGGCAGTGATGATGTAAAGCGACTTAAAGGTTTGCAGACGTCGCTCAGGTCAAACGACGTGCATATTTTTAATGCCGTTAGTGGCGGGTAAAGAAAATCTTAAATTATGAAAAACTTACTTTGGGCCGCGATCACCGTCTGCCTTTTCTCAAATCTTTGCTTTTCACAGGTAAATTTTAGCGACGAGACAAAAAAATATATCGAGTTCAACGCCGCAGTTACGGTTTTCAAAAATGCGCTATTGATCGACGGGAAAGGTGATCCGGCTAAGCCAAATCAAACAGTCATTATCAGCAACGGAAAGATCGATTGGATCAGCGATGATGCAAAAGCGGTAATACCTAAAGACGCAAAAATAATTGATCTGGGCGGTAAAGCCCTGTTGCCGGGCTTTGTAATGATGCATGAGCACATGTACATTACCGCTCATTCAATAAATCCTCGCTATCTGAATTTAAGACAATTACCGTTCAGTTTTCCGCGCCTTTATCTGGCAGCGGGCGCGACGACCATCAGGACCACAGGCAGTATCGAACCGTATTCCGATCTTCGGATAAAAAAAGATATTGACCTCGGCCTGTCGCCTGGACCTTCTATTGATCTGACCGCTCCTTACATTGAAGGAAGAGCAAGCATTTTTCCACAGATGAAGGAAAACAAGACGCCGGAGGAAGCCGCAGCCTTTGTAAACTATTGGGCCGATCAGGGCTTCACCTCGTTTAAGGCGTACATGGGTGTTGATAAGCCGATCCTCAAAGCAGCCATTGATGCCGCGCATAAACGAAAATTAAAACTTACCGCTCATCTGTGTGCGGTTACCTACAGCGAAGCGGCTGAACTAGGCATCGACAGTCTGGAACACGGATTTGACGTAATTACCGATTTCGTAAAAGACAAAAAAGAGAACGAATGTCCTTCGGGCGGCAGCGTTGCACAATCGTTAGCCGAACTGGATATTGAAAGTGATGGGGTAAAACAATTTCTTCGGCGATTGATCAGTAAGAAAGTTGTTATTGATTCAACCTTGGCGGTCTTCGAAGGTGCCACACCTGCACAGCCTCAGCCACCGGATGATGTTCTAAATGCGATGTCTCCCGATACCAGAGATTTTTACCTAAAGAGGTATGCAGCATCCAAGTCTGCGAAAACTCCCTATGACCGCGACAGCGTATTTACAAAAACGGCCAAGATGGAAAAGATGTTCTCCGACATGGGCGGCCTGCTTACGGTTGGAACTGATCCTACAGGCATTGGAGGCACACTGGCGGGATATGGTAATTGGCGAGCAATTGAGCTGTTAGTCGAAGCCAACGGCTTCACGCCTCTCGAGGCAATAAAGATCGCCACACTCAATGGAGCGATCGCGTTAGGATTTGATAAAGCTATCGGTACGGTCGAAGTTGGGAAATCAGCCGATCTGCTTGTCATAGATGGCGACCCGTCAAAGAACATTAGTGACATCCACAAAGTTCAATATGTTTTTAGGAATGGTGTAGGTTACAACTCAAAGAAATTATTTGATTCAGTCAAAGGAAAAGTCGGGTTTAATTAATTTACTTATTTCTCAATAGAGCAGAAAACTCTGCCTGTTTGCCCTAAATTCAGACAACCCTTCGGCCCAGTCAGAGTCGATCTCCGTTAACGAAATGCCATTTTCGATCTGCTTTCGGATCTTGTCCGTACCGCAGACAACGTCAAAAGGATTCTTATCAAACACATATTCGTAAGCATTTTGCCGCCATTGGAATTTGTCAGGATACATGTCGTAAATGGTCTTGACCATTGCGATGCCGACAATCACCGGCGTAAATGCTTCACGGTCGGTGACATGAAGCTGCACACCGCCGCAGGTTTCGCCGGCGAATTCGCAAAATGTCGGGCGAAAATATGCCGGACGGAACGCAACGCCTGCAAAATCGAACTTATTTAATTCCGTCGCCCACATGTGCGGATCGATGAATGGAGCGCCGTTAAGGTGAAACGGCAGGGTTGTGCCGCGGCCTTCGCTAAGCTCGGTTCCTTCGATGTGGACAGTTGCGGGAAAGACAACGCAGGTATCGACGGTGGGAATATTTGGCGACGGAAGTATCCACGGCAACCCGGTTTCGTCGCCCCACATTTCGCGCGTCCATCCATCCATCTCAATGACTTCAAGGTCGCAGCCGATACCAAAATGCTCGTTGAACATCTTCGCAAGTTCGCCTATCGTCATGCCGTGCCGTGTCGGCAATTCAAATTGTCCGACAAACGATTTGAATTCATGCTCGGTACTGTTGCCTTCGACGGCAATGCCGCCGATCGGATTTGGCCGGTCACAAACAACAACGCGCTTGCCAAATTTTGCAGCCGCGCGCATACAGTTTGCCATCGTATAAATAAAAGTGTAGATGCGGCAGCCTACATCCTGCAGATCGATGACGATCGTATCCACATCACGAAGCATTTCTTCGGTCGGCTCGCGCACTTCACTGTAGAGAGAATAGACCATTATGTCGGTACGTTCATCGCTGACGTGCGGCGTCTCGATCATGTTGTATTGAACATCGCCGCGAATACCGTGCTGAGGCCCAAAGAGTGTCGTCAACTCAAACTCATCATGAGCGGAAAATACGTCCGCGGCATGCGCAAAACTGTCAGGCAGCACTGACGCTTGGTTGCAGACCAAACCTACTTTTTGTCCACGGATCGCATCAAGACGATCATCCAAAATGCGCTCAATACCAAGTCGAACTCTTTTTAGCATATTTAAAATAATAGCCCGAACTTTACGTCCGGGCTATGTCTAATTAATAGATTTTCAGGTCTATTTCTTTTTTGCAGCTGGCTTCTTAGCGGCCGGCTTTTTCGCGGCTGCCTTTTTTGGAGCTGCTTTCTTTGCCGGAGCTTTCTTCGCGGCTGGTTTAGCGGCTTTCTTAGCTACAGCCTTTTTCGCTGCTGGCTTTTTCGGGGCTGCTTTCTTTGCTGCCGGCTTTTTAGCCGCTGCCTTTTTAGCTACTGGCTTTTTAGCCACGGCCTTTTTAGCTGCGGGTTTGGTTGCTTTTTTAGCCACTGCTTTCTTAGCTGCGGGTTTTTTAGCGGCTGGTTTTTTTGCCGCGGGTTTTTTTGCTTTAACTGCCATTTTTGATATTGATCCTCCTGTTGAAACTGATGCTGCTTTTGCTATTGGTTTAGTGTCACCGTCTACCACGGGCGCATCCGGTGCGTTTTTGCCTACCGAAGCAATGCCATTCTCCATTGCCTTTGTAGTCTTGTACATCTCACTCTTTCCGATCGGTTCGCCGTTGGCTGCCTTCAGAACAAAATAAGATGATCCGTCTTTGGCGGTCTTACGCTCAAAACGTTTATCGTTCTGCGCGTTTTTCTTAACGGATGTGATCCCCTTGGTTGCAGAGCTACGCGTGTCATACGCTTCGCTCGTCAAGATGATCTGTCCGTTACTTGCTTTCAAGTTGAAGCGAAACTTTCCAGTCTTGCCCATCTTGATCTCAAACTTTCCTGCCATCATTTTCTCCTTACTAACTAAACTAAATTTTAAATTGGAATTTCGAGGAAGTAACTGCAACGAATAAAATATCACACAGGATGACAAATGACGCAAGTAGTTTTTTCAAATTTTGAAAAAAAATTTTTTGGTCGAGTGAGGTTTAAAAATGCAGCGAGTGTTTTTTTGAAAAAAAATCTTGTGAAGAAAAAATATATATTTCGAAAAAGAGAAACTTTTTTATTCTAAAAAATCATTTCCCATATCACGCGCACTTAAATTATTTCGAGTGATAATTCGTGCGCATCCATTCCATCTTAAGATCGCATCATCATTCCCGACAGGCCGCATCGCTTCCGCTGTTTCGAAACAATCCATCGCCTGACGAAAAAGTTCATAAGCACCGACACCTTCTTTCGCGAGCACCGCTTTTCCGCGCCTCTCATACATGATGCCGGTGTAGTATGTTCGTTCGTAATCTCCTTTGATACGAGTCAGGTATTCAGTGATGCGTGCGTCTCCTATCGCATAGTCCTTTCCAAACCTGTCGCTCATCGCAAGTACAATGTTTATAAGGGCTTCCTGATTATCCGGGTCGATCTTTAGGATGTCGAGATAGATGCTCTCGGCCGCTCCAGGCTCGTTCAAAAGACGATAACGATTGGCCTTTTCAAGGGCGGCGGGTATGGCTTCGGCGTGTAGTGGTTTTAAATGGAACATACGACTCTATTAGTATGTGTTTTGATCCCGTCTTCGAGCTAAGAAGAGATCTCAGTCCTTTTTCTTATGATCTTTTTCATTTCCGAACCAATTTAACATTCCTATAATAAGTCCAAAAACTGTTGCGTGAAAAAAGAATGTGATCCACGTTCTCGAAGAGCTGAAATACTGACCAAAGGTTTGTCCGTCATCGCGTAAAAAGAAAAAACCAACGACCTGCATAACTACCGCGAAAGGACCGCCCGTTATCAAAATGCCATCAAAGAGCAAATATCTTCCCAAGCCGCGCTTTTTTTTCTCGACCCAAACTTCTTCAGCATATTTCATTTTTTTCGGAACAACTTCACCAACTTCTTGACCGGATCATAATGTTCATCTACGACACGCTCCTTGAGCGGAATAATAGCATTGTCCGTGATCGTGATATTTTCCGGGCAAACTTTAGTGCAGCATTTTGTGATATTGCAATATCCGATCCCGAAAAGATCTTTCAGATCCTGCGTTCGATCTTCGGTGTCAAGCGGATGCATTTCTAGCGCGGCAGAGTAAACAAGAAATCGAGGGCCGATAAATTCCTGATGCTTTTCGTGATCGCGCAGCACATGACAGACGTCCTGACACAAATAACATTCGATACACTTACGAAACTCCTGAACACGGTCGATGTCGTCCTGCACCATTCTCCATGTGCCGTCTTCTACATCAGGTTTTCGCGGAGTGAATTTTTTTATGCGTTTTTTGACCTCATAATTCCACGAAACATCTGTTATAAGATCTTTGATCGGAGGAAATGCTCGCATCGGCTCGATTGTCACCGGTTGATCGAGCGGGATCGTATCGAGCCGAGTCATACACATCAGCTTTGGCATGCCGTTGATCTCTGCCGAACAGGAACCGCACTTGCCTGCCTTGCAGTTCCATCGACAAGCGAGATCAGGTGCCGATTCGGCCTGGATCTGATGAACCGCATCGAGCACGACCATTCCCTCGCTGACCTCTGTCTGATAGTCAACCATGGCCGCAGTGTCGCGTCCGCCCCGCCTGATGCTGAATGTCGCTTTTTGCATAAGAAAAATAACGCTAAAATGGAAGGGCACGATAACCCTGACGTTCTACCCGGCGTCTTTGCATCCTCGTATATTTGCGTTGAAAGATCATCTAACCCATCTCCTCGATAATGGCTTTCAACTCTGCCGGCATTTCCGGTATTGGAAGTTTGTCTATCACCATCGCGCCGTCTGCCGCTTTTTTCAACGAATAATTAAATTTCGCATACTCCGGATCTTTGCCCGGAAAGTCATCGCGAAAATGTCCGCCGCGGCTTTCCTTGCGCTCGAGAGCAGCACGAGCGATCGCTTCGCTCACGATCAACAGATTATGCAGATCAAGAGCGGTGTGCCAGCCGGGATTGAAATCAATGTTGCCGGGCACAAATGTGCGTGCAGAGCGATTGCGCAACACATCAAGCCCGTTCAGTGCCTCGATGATCTCATCATGCGTCCGAACGATACCAACATTACCCTGCATAAGATTCTGCAGATCTTGCTGGATCGTATATGGATTTTCGCCGCCCATACGTTCGAATGGTTCAAGTGCAGTTTTGGTGATGCGGCTGACATCTTTACTATCGATCGCGCCGTGACCATTCTCTTTGGCAAAGATCGCCGCGTGTTCGCCCGCGCGTTTTCCAAAAACGATCAGATCCGAAAGTGAGTTACCGCCCAAACGATTTGCTCCATTGATACCGGCAGCACATTCACCTGCAGCAAACAACCCGGGCACGGTCGACGCCTGCGAATCAGCATCAACGCGAATGCCGCCCATAACATAATGCGTAGTCGGGCCGACTTCCATCGGTGTCGTCGTGATGTCAAGATTGGCAAGCTGCTTGAACTGATGATACATCGACGGCAGCTTTTTCTTTATATGCTCGGCAGCGTCGGGCAATTTTTCTTTTATCCATGCGATATCGAGAAAAACACCGCCATGCGGCGACCCGCGGCCGGCTTTCACTTCACGATTGATGCAGCGGGCGACGTGATCGCGAGTCAGAAGTTCGGGCGGACGATTAGCGGTTTTATCGCCCTGAGTATATCGCCAACCTTCCTCGGGATCGCTCGCGGTCTGATCCTTATAGTTGTCCGGTATGTCGTCAAACATAAACCGGCGACCCTCGCTGTTCTTCAAGATCCCGCCTTCGCCGCGAACGCCTTCGGTTACGAGAATACCGCGAACGCTCGGCGGCCAGACCATGCCGGTCGGATGAAATTGGATAAATTCCATATCGATCAGCTCGGCGCCTGCGTCATAAGCAAGCGCGTGGCCGTCCCCTGTGCCTTCCCAACTGTTGCTCGTGATCTTGTATGCCCGGCCGATGCCGCCGGTCGCAAGAACGACCGCTTTTGCTTTGAATATCTGGAAGCGGCCATGTTCGCGCTCGTAAGCAATACAGCCGACCACCCGGCCGCTATCCTTGAGCAGCGAAAGCACGGTAACTTCCATATAGACTTGCATGCCTTGATGGATGCCGTGATCTTGCAGTGTCCGGATAAGTTCGAGGCCCGTGCGGTCGCCGACGTGTGCCAGCCTTGGATACCGATGGCCGCCAAAATTTCGCTGTAATATTTTGCCGTCCTTTGTGCGGTCAAAAACTGCTCCCCACGCTTCGAGCTCACGGACGCGGTCAGGCGCTTCTTTAGCATGAAGCTCAGCCATGCGCCAGTTGTTGATATATTGGCCGCCGCGCATCGTATCTGAAAAATGCACCTTCCAATTGTCGCGGTCATCGACGTTCGCCATCGCCGCCGCCATTCCACCCTCGGCCATAACGGTGTGAGCCTTGCCAAGCAGCGATTTGCAAACAAGCCCGACCGAAACACCTGCAGCCGACGCTTCTATTGCTGCGCGAAGTCCGGCACCACCGGCACCGATGACGAGAACGTCGTGTTCGTATGTAGTGTAATCAGTCATTAAAGGTCTGCGATCAATTCAGCTTTCTCGCTTTTGTCCCAATAAAATCCACAAAGTCCGGCTCGACGCCCTGGCTGCGAATAATGGCTTGTATCTGAGCTCGATGATGTATCGAGTGAAAATTTAGCTGCAATGCGATGTCACGCGGCGTTGCGGCCCAATTGCCGCCATCCATACCTATGAATATTCGCTCTGTCGACAATTCTTCATCTGTTTGCGAACGGATAAAGTCGAGCCATGGCTGAATGCTCTTGATCCATTCCGTCTCAAACTGATCGATCGTGTAAAGCGGCTCCCACCAACTCATTTCAACAGCACGCTCGCTGTCAACGATCCGCGTCATCCACTTGTATTGGCAATTGATCAGATGACTGGTCAATCTGATTGATTCTGTTTGATCGGTAAGTGAGCCGATCTTTTTAAAGAGCTGTTTGTTCGTTTTATCGTTGAACTCAAACAGCTCGACTAGATGGTCTTTGAACGCCATCTAAAACAGCCTCCAGTCATGCCAAACGCCCATTGAGCACATACGCACGTACACATCCGAAAAACCGACAACAAATAAACTGATCCACGCAAACAGCATATGCCGTGTGTTCAATTTGCTTACACAGTCATAGGCTTTTTTCTGTTTTGGTTTGTTAGATAGGATATCCCACGCACCGCCGATCAAATGCCGCAGCGAATGACAACTAAATGTATACAGTCCGAGACACACGACGTTTGCGGTTAAAACAAAAGTGCCGATCCCGATGCCGAAATGCTCCTTGCCGTCCGTGCCGGTGAACCACATCGCCTTCCATGCGTCATGAGCGAGAAATATCAAAAATACCAGCGCAAGATAAAGGAAATAGCGATGGACATTCTGTATGATCAGCGGAAATTTGCGCTCGCCGCGATAGTTGTGGCGCGGTTCGCCGACGGCACACGCGATCGGATCTGCCCACATTGCTTTGTAATAAGCTCCGCGATAGTAATAACAGGTAAATCGAAATC
>CAZGSC010000040.1:0-21647 GCA_964528325.1 uncultured Chloracidobacterium sp.
AAATCCAAAATCCAAAATCCAAAATCGGATAGTCCCGACTCAACCTAGCGCATTTTGCGATTAAGCGGAATACCAGTTTTCGCGATACGACGTGGTTTTCTCGATTTGATGCAACTTTCCAACCTAAACTTGAAACCCAGTCGCTACCGCTCCGGGTTCTGACATGACCGCTAGCTACGGTAAATCCGGTAATCGATCTCTTGGAAGATGTTGTCGCGGGATTCGATCTCGGTCAGAAGATCAATATCTTCAGTCGTGAGTCGCGAATCACCAGTCTTGAGTGAATCGAGCATTTTTGCGAGCAGGTCGAAGCGGTAAATGTGCGACTCGAATCGGCGGCTGGAGTATTCGACGGTTGTGCCCTGGTAGATCTGGAATGCCCAGTCGCTGGATTGGGCCAGGAGCAACTCACGGGACATTTGGTTCAAAATGCGAACCGAGTCTGGAGTCGGGAGTTTGGAGTCTTGAATAGAACCGCTTGCTCCAGACTCAAGACTTAAGACTCCAGACTTGTTTGCGTATTCCGTCATTTTCCTTTCGGCGTCGTGCTGGTACGGGTACATCCACGAGTTGCCTTCGTTGAGCCAGACCTTGTAGTAACCGGCTTCGCCCCAGCTTGAGGCGGTTGGTTTTTGGATCTGGATCGGCAAGCCCGAATCGAGAAAATCGCCTGGCGTGACGGCGGCGATCTCATCCTGATCAAAGTGTAATTTTTTGAAAAAGAAATCGATGAACTGCGGCCCTTCGAACCACCAGTGGCCATAAAGCTCAGCGTCATATGGTGACACGACTAGCGGCGGATGGCCCTCAAATGTCTCCCTTAATTTATACGCCTGCTTGATACGTTCACCGATGAAGTGCGCTGCGTTTTCGGCGGCTTTATCGCGGGCGAGCCCGGGAATGTATGGTTCCTTTAACTGTTGCGGAACATCGCGGCCCGTGATGCGGTGATACTTCAGGCCAAGATGTTTGCGGTTCGCGTGCTCGTCAAGATAAGGCCGCAGATAATCGATCGGCGCATCCCAGCCGATGTCACGGTAAAATTCGCGATAGACCGGATCGCCCGGATAACCGATCTCGGCGCTCCAGACCTGTTGGCTCGTTTCAACGTCACGTGCAAAAACAGCGACGCCATTCGGGCAAACTACTGGTGCGTGAACGCCGTAACGAGGCCGCGGATCGCCGTAAAGTATCGCGTGCGTGTCCGAGATAAAATATTCAATGCCAGCGTCTTTCAGCAGATCTTCGACGCCCGGCTCATAGGCACACTCGGGCAGCCAAATGCCTCGCGGCCGCTTGCCAAAATGTTTTTTGTAATTTGCAACGGCAACTTTGATCTGCGCTCGTCTAGCTTCCGGAGTAGAGATCAGCGGCAAAAATCCATGTGTCGCGCCGCAAGTGATGATCTCGATGACGCCTTCGTCGTCAAGCTCACGAAAGGCGTTGATCAAATTTCGTTTGTATCGGTTGTTCCAAAGATCGAGCGAGGCCGAGAGATTGTCGACGTACATCTTTGCGACGGATTGAAAATCCATCGACTCTGTTTTGGTGCGATACAACTCTTTATTCGCTAGTTCCAGCAGATGTTCGAGATGCGCAGTGTATCGCGTCTGCAGCAGTTCGTCGGCGAGCATTTCGCACAACGGCGGCGAGACGTTCATCGCAAGACGCGGCTTTACGCCTGCCTCATGCAGGCTTTGGAATATGAAGATCAGCGGAAGATATACTTCGGTGATCGCTTCGTAGAGCCAATCTTCTTCGAGAAATTTAGGATATTCGGGATGCCGCACGAACGGCAGGTGAGCGTGGAGAATGAGGCTGAAATATCCGGTCGGCATAGGTGTCAGCGGTCGGTGGTCAGTTGTTGGTAGTTAGTTGCTAAGAAAAAAACAACTAGCGACTAACAACTAGCGACTGACGACTAACGAAAACTGTGCGAACTCACGGGTGCGAATTTCGGAGCGACGCGGCGCGTCGTGAGCGTTCGCGGGAAATTCACGAGGCTTGCGCCGTAAACGGCGGAGCCGTATTTGTGCTCGGTAAACTCGGCTTCATCAATGTCGAAATATTCGGTCAAGATGTTCATTGCATTTCTGCCGGAGACCTCGCCGGCGTTTGACTGCAGGATCGCGAAGAGTACCGCACTGATCCTCGAACGCAGTTCCTCGATCTTCAGTCCAGAAGCCAACGCCATTAGCGTGTATCGAATGTCCTCCGCCGGTATGCCGCGCAGATCTTGATCGTCACGGCCAATAAAGCGTGAAAAGGCTGTGTGCGTTACGCTCTCGGCTGCTTCGTGGTCATCGCCCGCCATCGCTACGTCGAATGCGTCCTGTGAAAATCCGGCGACATCGAGCACCTCGGCAAATTTACTCGCGGACACGCTCCAGTCCATATCGCTGGCAACGCGTGTGCTCGGGCTGCGGCGCGGTGTTTCGATCGTATTTGAATAAATAACGCGAAAATACGGACGATTCGGAGCATAAAATCCGATCTCGGCCTCGTATTTGCCGTTCGGCTCGACATCGAACCACCAATTCCCTTCGGCTTCGGCACGATTGATCACCTCGACGCCGCTGTTAAGCTCGGTGAGCTTGAGAACGAGCGTGTAGCTTCCCATGTCGTCACCAAACGCACGGCGAAGTAATTGATACGGATTTTCGCGAACAGACCAGTAAAAATATAGCTTTGTCGGCGTCTGCATCATCAAGCGAGCACGATTTTCGCGCTGCAGCTCGGGCAGTTTTGGTTCTGAAAGAGCCTTGAAAGCAGGCGAAAGCTCAACCTTCGGCTCGGTGACCGCGATCTCTGCAGTTACGTCGAGGGTTGTTTTCTTCGCCGATCTTTTTGGAGCTTTCTTTATTGCCGACTCTCCAGTCGCCGTCGCTTCCGGCGTCGAAACTTTCTTCAGTGTTTTCTTTGCTTTAGCAGACGCGGTAGTTACTGCAGCTGGTTCTGACACAGCTTTCTTCGCTTTAACTGATTTTGCCGCTGCCGTTTTCGGTTTTGACACAGGCTTTGCGACTGCTTCATTCTTTGATGTTTTCTTTGCTTTTGTCGGCTTGATCGCTGCCGTTGCCTGCTCTGGCAATAAAGACTCCTTCGAGGCCCGTTTTTTAACGGGCGAGGTCGCAAGCTCAGTCCACGGCGAACGAGGAACGATCCCTTTTGGCTCGACAGTTTTCTTATTAGCCACCGCTTTTTTGGCTGCTTTCTTTTCCATAACACAAAAACCGCAAACTAAAAGTATGCGGTCTTTCGGTAAAACTTACAAGCTGACCAGGATCACTTGATAACAGAAGAAGATCGCAGCTTGATATCAAATTTGCCCCATTCGGTCTTTATCTGCGCGCGGACAGGCGTGTGACGTGTATCGTCGGTCATCCAGATGACCATTTTCCCTTCCCTTTCGATCAGCCGGTCATGTCCGAAGATCTCCGGCTCGACACGAAAACACCAAACCTTGCCAAACGGCGTGTTCTGCTTTTCACGGGCCGTTATTGAGAAAGGGACCTTGTACACAAGTCCTGAATCGCTGACCGAAAATTCGAATTTTTTCCCGACGGCAAGCGGCAGTATCCGGACAGCATAGATAGCCGAGATCATGTCGTAAAGTTGATCGCCGATCTCGGACGCGATACGGCGAGGCGGCCGCATCGGGTCCTTAGGGTCAGTTTCCGTATAGCTTACCCGCTTTTGCCCGTAATCGAATGTTGCCTCACTGTCACGAACACGTTCTTTCTGAACGTCGTGCTTTGTCGTTCTTAATATGCGGAAGCTGTCGACATCGACGGTCGATCCATATTGCTGCAAAAAACTGTATCGAAAAAGCTTTAACAGCGAACCCTTTGAAACGGCCTCAGATTTAATAACGAGGTTGTTAGTATTTGGCGACGCTGCGGCCGAAAAAGTCAGATCCGCAACCGTCATGCTGAGTTTATATTTGCTGCCTTTCCCCTCGTATTTAAGCGTCTCGCCGTCGAACATTCGCGGAGCGGGCATGTCCGCAGACTGGGCAAAGATATATCCTAAAGCGGCAAGAGAAATGGCCGCGATCATTAGTGCTCTGTAACACGATGATTTCATATTCTATTTGAGGAAATATGTCTTTGCAGCCAAAATGCCTACCGCCAGCATCACACCAAAGGCCGCTCGGTACTCCCTGTATTGCAAGTATAGCCCGAAATCGAACTTCTCGTCCGATTTTTTCCACGGCGTGAACCTTGGCACAAAGACCGGAACGTTTTGTTCATATTCGTCAAAGTCCAGCCCAAAAATGCGGCGGATATCTTCTGTTTCGACGCGCATAACGGGCAAATAGATGCCGATGAACAAAAAGGCAAATAATATCGCCAGCCACCAGACACCCGATGCTAGTGTAAATCCAAGGCCAAGAATGAAGCTGCCGAGATAAAGTGGATTTCGCGTATATGCATAAGGACCGGTAACCGCAAGAACCCGTGCCTTCCTGATATGTCCCGACGCCCATGCTCGTATCGCAAGGCCGATAAGAGAGACGCCGGTGCCGATGGCAAGACTTAATGCTGTCGGTTCCGCAAATACCAAAAACACTACGGCAAACAAAAATCCCAGCGGAATGCGGATGCGTTGTAATGTACGTTTGTCCATTTAGTGAATATCGAACGGTGAATAGCAAATCGTAAATCGATCTTGACACTATTCACTGTTCACTCTCTTAATTATTGCCGCGAAAACTGCGTCCACATCAGAATCCATGCATATCCATTTCGAACATGTGCGACGGTGACAATCGACGCGGCAGTCAATGTCGGTGCGTTCGACACAGATGTCCTCGGGATCCAGGCTGCCGTTGCGCCACCATTCCGTCGGCCCGAACAGCCCTACGACCGGCATGCCGGCTGCGACTGCGATATGTGTCGGGCCCGTGTCTCCGCCGACATAGACACGAGAGCGTTTTGCCAGCTCGTAAAAGCCTTTCAGGCTTAGCTGTGCAAATGTCAATTTTCCCGAACGGCTGTTTGCTGCGACTTTTTCAGCTAGATCATCTTCGTTCGGGCCCGTAGTAACGACAGATCTGAGGCCTTTTTCTTCCCAGAGCCTGTCTGCGAGCTGTCCAAATCTCTCAGTATGCCAGAGCTTTGTTACCCAACCGCCGCCCGGATTTAGTATCGCAAATTCGCCGCCCGATTTTTCAGTGACTGCCTCGGCCTCGGAGATATTTTCGGCGGATGATGCGATCGGGAATTCAAGATCGCTGTTCGATATTTCTATATCCAAAGCTCCGGCGGCAAGCACGAGATTTTTTCGTATAACGTGAATTTGCGTCGGAGTTTGGACGGTATTTGTAAGCAGAAGCCGACTCATAGGTTCCCGCAACCCCACACGCGAAAATCCCCAACGTCGCTTTGCTCCAGACAGCTTTGCGATGGCTGCTGACTTCAAGAGTCCCTGAAAATCTATTGAAACGTCGAACCCGAACCTGCGCAAGCCTCGAAGCTGCCGGCCCGCTTCATGAACGATCTTATCTATGTCGCGCCGCCGCCGCAGCCTGCGCGTATCGACCTCGATGAGATTATCTATGAACGGATTGCCTTTAAGTATTTCGGACGATCGTTCTTCGACGACCCACGAAATTTCCGCATCTGCGAATGCTTTCCGGATCGCCGCCAAAGCAGGCAGCGTGTGCACAATGTCGCCGATGCTGCCGAGTTTTACAATAAGGAGCCGCACTAAGTATATGGTAATTGCTGCGTGCAAATTTATAAATGCGACATAACACCTCGAGTGAAGGAATTTTTCAGTTGGTCGATTGTACTATGCTAATATCGAAGGTCCCACTGACAAACTGTTTACCCAAGGAGATAAATAATGCCCAAGGTGCTCATTTTCGCAATAATAGTTTTTGCACTCTTTGTTTGCTCGTCGCGAGATATATTCGCTCAGACGACGGAATTTACTTATCAAGGCAGCCTCAAAAACAGCGGCGTTCCGGCGAACGCAAATTACGATTTTGAGTTCGCGTTATTTGATATGGTGTCGGGCGGCGCTCAAGTTGGTTCGACCCTTCAAAAAAGTAACGTCGCCGTTGCCAACGGTATTTTCAGCGTCAATCTTGATTTCGGCCCGGCGTTCCCGGGTGCAATTCGCTACCTGGAGATCCGGGTACGGCCGACAGGTGGCGGAGCATTTACGCCTCTCACGCCGCGCCAATCGGTATCGAGCTCACCGTACTCGGTCAAGAGCCTTAACTCAGATACGGCAGCATCAGCGACCAATGCTGCCCAACTCGGCGGCGTCGCCGCAGGCAAGTTTATCCAGTCTGATGACGCCCGCCTTTCGGATGACCGCGTACCGCTGCCTGGAAGCACAAATTATATTCAAAACGGATCTTCGCCGCAGACGCCAAGCAATTTCAATGTCAGTGGAATCGGCACTGCCAGCGTATTTAACGCCGGGACGCAATACAACATCGGCGGCAGCCGTGTGCTAAGTGTGGCAGGCAACCAAAACGTGTTCGCGGGCGCTGCGGCCGGCTTTTCCAACACGACGGGAGAGTCGAACAGTTTCTTTGGGCAACTCTCGGGTCAGAATAATACGTCGGGCCAATCAAATGCTTTCTTCGGCCGCGCTTCAGGAATCTCAAATTCGACGGGCAGTTCCAATGCATTCTTCGGATCCGGAGCCGGTTTCTCCAACACAACGGCTAATCTAAATTCTTTTTACGGCCATAATGCCGGCTTTTCAAATATGACGGGGATCTTAAATGCTTTTTTCGGGGAAGGCTCAGGTTTTTCTAACACAACAGGACAGCGAAATTCGTTTATTGGACAAGACGCCGGCGCCAACAACACGGTGGGCGACCGAAATGTTTTCGTGGGGAATAACGCCGGTTCCGGAAATATATCCGGCGGCCAACTTACTATGATCGGTGACGGGGCCACGCCCATTTCCACCACTCTGACAAATGCCACCGCGATAGGAGCAAACGCTGCCGTCACACAAAGCAATTCGTTGGTGCTCGGCAGTATAGCCGGCGTAGCCGGGGGCGCTGCGAACACCAACGTCGGCATCGGCACATCGGCTCCGCAGGCCGCTTTGCATGTAAATAATGGCAGTATTCGTTTGACCGGCGGCGGAATTTATGTCGCAAATCCGAATACGCTGATCATCACTTCGCCAAACGGCGCGTGCTGGGGCATTACGGTCAACAACGCCGGAGCCCTGGCAACCTTTCCGGTCACGCCGTGCCCATAGAACGCCCAAGCCATAAGAGACTCTTTGTCGTTGCTTTATGTTGCTAGACTTGTCAGCCGGTGGGCGAACCGCAGGGAGTCCAA
This sequence comes from uncultured Chloracidobacterium sp., assembly GCA_964528325.1. Taxonomy (GTDB): domain Bacteria; phylum Acidobacteriota; class Blastocatellia; order Pyrinomonadales; family Pyrinomonadaceae; genus OLB17. The sequence continues at coordinate 7,320 of CAZGSC010000040.1, forward strand.
GGTCCGGCAAACTGTCTCCGCTGCCGCTTCAAGCCTTCAAGAACTAGCAGGCACGGATCGAAGCACATCAACAACAGATCGAACTTCAATAAAAACAAATCGAGTTACTGACAAAAGTAGTATGCTCTATCCATCCAACGGTGGAAATCTGTCAACGTCAACGAGGAACAATGAAAAAAAATCTTGCAATTCTAATCACAATTTTGATGATGGTCATGATCTTTTCGGTTGTGGTATTTTCTCAAACTACGGAATTCGTCTATCAGGGACAGTTGCAGAACTTGGGCACGCCGGCGAACGGAAGTTTTGATTTTGAGTTTCTGCTGTTTGACACGCCTGCGGGGCCCAATCAAGTCGGCCCGCTGCTGATGCGAAACGGCATTATCGTGGCAAGCGGCGGATTTAGCGTCAAACTCGATTTTGGCTCTAGTTTTCCGGGACCTGCCCGGTTTATTGAAATTCACGTCAGGCAAACGGGCGGCGGGGCGTTTACGCCGCTAACGCCGCGACAGTTAGTGGGCAGCGCTCCATATTCCATTAAAACCCTAAATGCCGATACATCAACGAACTCTGCAAAGCTCGGCGGCGTTGACTCATCTCTTTTTGTCCAGCAAGATGCGGGCGGCAATGTAGCGATAACGGGCGGTCTGACAGTTGCAGGTACGCTCACTCAAAATATTGTCAATGCCACCACACAATACAATCTCGGCGGCGATCGCGTTCTTGCGGCAAATCTTCCCCGCACGAGCGTGTCGGTTGGGCAGAATACCGGCAATGTGGACACCGGTTTCTTTAATACATTTATCGGGGTATATGCGGGACAATCCAATTCGACCGGCGTTAGCAATACCTTTGTCGGGAATGCGGCAGGAAACGCAAACACAGTTGGCGAGGCAAACTCATTCTTTGGTGCGGGATCGGGGTCGCTCGCAACCGCCGGAAGCCGAGGTTCGTTTTTCGGTTCAAACGCCGGACGGAATAATACCGCAAACGACAATTCGTTTTTTGGACAAGCATCGGGATCAGTCAACACGACCGGTTTTTTCAATGCATTCTTCGGCAGCACGTCGGGGCAGGCAAATACTACGGGTTACTACAATGCTTTTTTCGGCGCAGAGGCAGGAACCGCAAACACGTTGGGTTTTGAGAACTCGTTTTTTGGTTCCGGCGCAGGGGCGAATAACACGACGGGCTCCGATAACACTTTCGTAGGGAAAAATGCTGGCATACTCAATACGATCGCCCGTTTTAATACATTCGTCGGTGCGGCCGCAGGAACAGCAAATACGACGGGTGAATACAACACTTTTGTTGGAAGCTATTCCGGTCTCAGTAACACCGGTGCTCTCAACACCATGCTGGGTTCGTATGCGGGAAATGCCAACACTACCGGTACGGAGAATATGTTCGCCGGGGCAGCCGCGGGACTGACAAATACGACCGGCTTTTATAACACATTTATTGGACGCAGCGCCGGACGTCTTAATGATATCGGCACGAACAACACATTTGTCGGACGTGCTGCCGGGTTTAACAGTACGGCAAACTATAACTCGTTCTTTGGCTCGGCCGCCGGATTTGCAAACGTCGGCGGTTTTCGAAACTCGTTTTTTGGATTTATAGCCGGTCAAAATAACACCGAGGGTTTTCGAAATTCTTTTTTCGGTAACGAATCGGGCACGAACACAACGACCGGCGAGCTAAACTCCTTCTTCGGTGACGGCTCGGGCAACGGCAACACTCAAGGTCAAAGTAATTCCTTTTTTGGGCAATGTGCAGGCTGCTTTAATACAACAGGCAGTTTTAATTCATTTTTTGGCCGCAGAGCCGGAATTAACAATTCGACCGGCATCAACAACGTCCTTATCGGCTACAATACGGGCGACGTCAACACGTCCGGCAGCAACAATACGATCGTCGGTTTTCAGGCAAATGTCGCTGCGGACAATCTTTCAAATGCCACGGCGATCGGCGCGAATGCGGTGGTCGCGCAAAGCAATGCTCTGGTCCTAGGCAACAATGCTAACGTAGGGATCGGCACATCATCGCCGGGGTCAAAACTAACTGTCGCCGGATTGATCGAAACAACGGCGGGCGGCGTCAAATTCCCCGACGGCACGATCCAGACGACGGCTGGCGGCGGCGCGGGCGTAGCGAGTCTCAACGGCCTGACCAACGTGGTGACGCTCGCGGGAAGTGCTAGTATCAGCATCACTCCGTCAGGCAACACACTGACATTCACTTCGCTCAGCGGAAACTCGATCCTTAACCAGAGCTTTCCTCAAATAGGCGCAAACTTCAACATCGACGGCAGCGGCCGGGCGGATAGCTTTGGCGCGGCGACGCAGTATAATCTCGCCGGCCAGAGGATCATCGGCGGGCCGGGCCAGAACAATCTGTTTGTCGGCAAAGGAGCAGGAGCGGTTAATCCCGTTTTGGGCGATGGAAATTTCGAAAACACATTTTTTGGCACCAACGCAGGCCAACACAATATCGATTCTGCCAACGCCTTTTTTGGAAACTATTCAGGGCAGGCCAACACGACCGGCGGCGGCAACACATTTCTGGGTTATCAGGCTGGTGTCGCCAACACCCAGGGAAGCAACAACACGTTTGTGGGCCTGAATACGGCAAGCTCATTTACCAGCGGCAACAACAATACTTTCGTCGGCAACGCTGCTGGTGGTTTTGCGACTACGGGTGGCAACAACACTCTACTTGGAGCAGCGGCTAATTTTGCATTTGGTTCGAACAACCTATCATTCGCATCGGCCTTTGGCGCAGGAGCCACCGTAAACAGCAACAACACGGTTGTGTTAGGAAGGGTTAACGACACTGTAACCGTGCCCGGCACCTTCACAAATCCTTCGGACATTCGTTTAAAGAAAGACATTATCAATTTGAGGTATGGCTTGAATGAGGTGATGAGGCTTCGTCCGGTTACATGGGAGTGGAAAGACGACCCTCTCAACAAGACTCGCGTTGGTTTGATCGCGCAGGAGGTTCGACCGGTCCTTCCTGAGTTGATCGTTCAGGGAACGGACAAGGACGGCATGCTAAGCATGAATTATCTTGGACTCATACCAGTGCTCGTAAAAGGCATGCAAGAGCAGCAAGCGAAGATCGACGAACAGCAAAAACAGATCGAACAGCAGCGGAAACAGATCGAAAGTCTGACCAAGGCCGCTTGTGCAATGAACCCAAACGCAGACATCTGCCAACAATAATGCGGCGACAGTGGTATCAGGAATTGCAGTTATTATTGTTCAAAACCGTCATCCCACCCAACTTGTCAGCCACGCGGCGATGCGCAGCCAGGCGTCTGTGCCCGCCATCGTCAGGCGTACGATGTGCGAAGCGATAAGTAGGATCACGCCTGCGAGAAAAACCTTGTTGAGCTTGCGGTTGCGCCATGTGTCGTAGACGAGAAAAGCGATCGCGATCAGGTCAGGAATTCCCCAGAAAAACGGCGGAGTACTCGCGGCCGTGAGTGGAAATCTGCCAAGCGCAGGCGGCAGGAAATTAAGTACCGTGAGCAGCATCAGACGTTTATGCGTAGCTGGCTGGCGGCGGTAATAGATGGCTCCTGCAAAGAGGATGGCGAACACAAAAACGTCGCCGAGCGGCACGATCAGGAATGATAGCGGTGGAATTCCCGGAACGCCGCCGCCGCGAGCCGCCGAAGCGATGCCCGTCATTGCGCCGACTATGACGATCGCCGTAGCCAGAAATATGCCAAAAATTCCAAGCTTCTGATGGACCTTAATATTCTTCGAAGAGATCAGATAGACCTGTGTGATAAAAAGTCCGATCCACACGGTCATCAGCAAGCCATGGACGTGAACAAGCATCGATGGCAGCGGCGGATCGCCAAAAGCGAACTTCAAATAATATGTCGGTGCAAAGCCTATAAGAACAATGATCGGGAACAGGATCGCTGCTGCCGCGTAAATCCTCCTGTCCGAACGACGCCAGTCAAAAGGTTCATTCATCGCCATAAATTTTCTCCGTAAGTAGCAATGTGATCTTCGATCGTCGCGCGATTTTACATCGATTTGTGAGGAGTTTTCAAATAAATTTTCTACTCAAATGCCATACCGTTGATAGATCTCAAGTCTTGCTTCCATCAACTCTGCCGGAAAGCCGTCATCTTCGATCAATTCCACGAACGAACGGCTTTCGACCCGGCAGCGCGGGATCAATGAGCAAAGGGCAAAAACATCTGCCTCGATCTCCTTTCGCGTACGCCGGCCGACATCGTGGAAATTTGCAGTCGCACCGCTTTTTGGCGTGTGAAAAAGAAAATGGCCGAGTTCGTGAAACAGAACGGCGAGTTTGCGCGGGCCTGACAGCCTGCTGTCAACGGCAATGAAATCGCAGCCCATCAGGCGGTAATAAAAACCGTCGGTAGCCAACGGCATTTCTGTGACGGTGATCTTAAAACGAGTGCATATGTCGTAAAAATCAATATCGGTCAGCGGGCGCTCGTTCCAGCCAATGCCGAGTTTTGAGATCTTGTCGGTGAGGAGTCGCATGATTGCAAAAGCATTGGTCTGTTGCCAGTATGCAACATAATACCACAGTCAGCATACGAATGCTCAAGCCCGCGCGTTGGTAAGTGCAGACTTATGCGCCATCTAATACCTAAACGCCGTCTGCGTCGGCTTGTCGCCGTTAGTGCCAAACTGGAATGCGATAAACTGTGTATTCGAGCTATTGTTGCGATACCATGTTCCGTCCGACGGACGGAACACACAGAAATCGGCATGTCCGTCACCGTCGTAATCAGCAGGTGCAGGTATATCGTCGGCCAGGCCGAAGACGAACGCCGTATAGTTTGAATTAGAGCTTTTCTTTGAATACCAAATACCGGTCGATGGACGAAAGACGGAAAGATCCGTTTTTCCGTCGCCGTCGTAATCGGCCGGCGTGAGAATGTCGCTTCCAAACCCGAACAGTTCACCATAAATGGAATTATCAGAGCTGTTTATTCGATACCAAGCTCCGCTCGAAGGCCTGAATACAGCAATATCGGATTTGCCGTCACCGTCAAAGTCGCCGATAGTCGGCTTGTCTTCGCTCGCTCCAAACTGTACGCCAAAGAATGAGCCGTTCGAGCTATTCTGCCGGTACCACGTTCCGGTTGACGGACGGAAAACTGAAATATCAGCTTTTCCGTCGCCATCGTAATCCGCCGGTGTCGGGAGGTCCTCAGCAAGACCGAACACGGTATATGAGAATGTGCCGTTGCTGCTGTTCCAGACATACCAAATGCCGGTCGAGGGCCTGTAAACCGCAATGTCCGTTTTCCCGTCGCCATCATAATCCGCCGGAGCGATCTTGTCAGTCCCAAATCCAAATAACGCTCCATAAAGTCCGGCCTGCGACTGCTGCAGATACCATGCACCCGATGAAGGGCGAAATACGGAAATATCCGCCTTGTGATCGCCATCGTAATCGAATGCGGCGCGAACTGTTGAGGGAGTTGATGTAGCCGTCGCTGTTGGAGTCGACGTAAATGTTGCAGTTGAAGTAGCAGTTGGAGTATTCGTCGGCGTCGGGCTTGGGGGAGTAGAAGGAGAGCCGGCAGTAATATCCTTCAAAACAAGGCCTCCACCGATTATTCCCTGTAAGGACGCGATGCCTGTGTTGAGATCTAGTGAATAAAGGACCGAGGGAGTCACTAAATAAGCGATTCCGGGCGAGGCCGCAGCCGTGCCCGGTGTATTATAGATATCAAATCCGAAGACAGCCGTGCCTTGCACTCCGGTTAGTGGAGCAACATTCATGATCGTGCCGGAATTTGGCGAGACTCCGTTGCCTGTGAAGTAATCTATCGATCCCTGTGTAAGAAGATTACCGGCTACACCTATCTCATACAGGGTGGTAGCGCCATTTGTACCGCCGCCAGGATTGTTACGGGAATAGGCAGTGGTCTTGATCGATTCATGACCGGAAGGGTTAAGATCGGTGTCTGTAACCAAACTGCCCGTTCCTCCGCTAGGAATGCGCAGATTGTTGCCGGTTGATGCGTTTGTCACAATGCGAAGAGCGTTGGCCGTTGGGTTGAAATCAATAGCAATGCGGGATGGAAACGAAAGGCCGCTGTTAAGCACTAACGTATTGGGATTAATGCTGGCAGCCGCACCGGTTACAGTGTTGATCGAATAAACATGGGCGGTGCCATTTGTCGAGTTGAATCCGAGCCCGATCAGCACATTATCGACAGGTCGAATATCAATACCGAACAATGTTTCTCCGGCAGCAAGACCCGTAACTGTGACAGGGTTGGAGGTCGTTCCAGGGTTAGTTGAACTGAAGGTTACAAGAGCGCCGGAAGTCGTCAACCCAACGATATTAACCGGCGGCAGCGGCGTCGGCGTACTCGTGGCCGTATTAGTCGCGGTCGGTGTCGATGTGTTTATCGGTGTATTTGTCGGAGTGCTCGTCGGCGTAGTGGTAAAAGGAGTTATCGTCATCGTCGGCGTAGGTGTATTGGTGGACGTATGCGTAGCGGTCGCCGTATTTGTCGGAGTATTAGTCGGTGTCGCAGCAGCAACCGTCGTCTGAATAGTTGCCGCCGTGTTGTTGTTTTCATTGTCTTCGTGCCAGGCATTTTCCGGATCAACAACGACGCTGCTCCCCAAGCTAGTCAGAGTTCCCGTTGCCAGCGGCGTTATTACAACCGTCAATGTTGCCGTTGCCGTTACACCTCCCGAAGACGAAAGGCAGCCGCCGGAAAAGGTGATGCCGTTAACATCAGGTGTCGCTGTGTAGCCGTTCGTTCCTGATGTGCTGTTAAATGAAAATTGAACGCCGGTTGGATAACCGAACCTCACATTCGGACATGCAAAACCGCCTAAAGCACTAGGAGCGTTTGTCACGGTCAATGTATATGTGAGCTGCTGGCCAACATTCACAGGATCCGGAGAATCGGCTTGGCTTATCGTTAGATCATATTCTGGAAAAGGGGTTAATGTCATCGTCGGCGTAGCCGTAGCGGTCGGCGTGAAAGTGGCCGTCGGGGTTAAAGTCGGAGTATTGGTTGGGGTATTCGTCGGTGTTGGCGATGTTCCGGCAGTATATTGGATCCGGAAAACAGAACCGGCGCCGCGGGCTAGATAATAAAGGCTGCCGTCAACAGCCACGTCTATATCGATCGGCGAACTAATGCCGGTCGCAAATGTCGCCGCCAACCCAACTCCCGACGGGCTGGCCGGATCGATGTACTTTATCCATCCGCCGCAGAAATCAGAAAAAAAGTATTTACCCTGATACTGAACGGGAAAGATCGCATTAGTCGGGTTGTAAAAATCGCCGCCCGTTATCGCACATTCGCTCGCTGTGGAAGACGAATAGGTGTAGATCGAATCCGTCAGGCCCGGTGTATTGCACGGCGTTGTAGTGCCCTGAAGGTAAATTCCTTCGCAAGTGGGCCAGCCGTAATTCGTTCCGGCAATTCCGTCGTCGATCTCTTCCCAGGTAACCTGACCAACATCGTTGATAAACATCCGTCCTGTTCCGGACTGAAAAGAGAATGTATAAGGATTGCGTAGTCCCACTGCCCAGATAGCACGGTTCAACCCGGTCGTTGAACCCGCGATATTTGGAAATGTTGTTGGATTGTCCGCCGGAACAGATCCGTCGGAGTTGACGCGCAGTATTTTTCCAAGCCTGTTTGAAAGCGATTGTGCATGCGCGGAATTGGCGTTCTCACCAACTGCGATGTAGAGCTTGCCGTCAGGGCCGAAATGTATCGCTCCGCCGTTGTGATTTGTCGCGCCGCTGAGATCATCGAGATCAACGATGGCTATCTCGCTTCCAGCCACTGCAACATCTTCGTTTGCAACATCAGCTGTAAAGCGGCTGACTCTATTATGGATCGCCGGCGTCAGAGCCGTGTAGTAAACATAAACGTAGTGATTTGTGGCGTAATCAGGATCGAAGGCAACGCCCAACAAACCCCGCTCGCCAGATTGTGTGGTACTTACCGTGACGAAGGGTGTTGCAAGAAGCGCTCCGTTTTTGATGATCCTTAATGCCCCGCCTTGCTGCGTAACAAAAATACGGCCATCAGGATGAATGGAAACCGATGTCGGACTGGAAAGGCCTGATACCGACGTTTCGGTAAAGCCGCTAGGCAGCGTCGCTGCTGCGGTCCGCAAGGACAGGAAAGTCACAATAACAAACAGCAAGATCGTAAAAAGATAGAACTTCAATAAAGGCTTAAGAAAAGATGTGAAAGGCATGGTTGCAGTCTCCTCATTTTACCTGGGAACGGATAAGGACAGTCGGGGGCGGAAAGTCTAAGTATAGCTAATGACGCAAATAGATGTCCACAACGAGCCGAGACGCCCCGCGAATTGAACAAAAAAGGGCGGTCCGAAGACCGCCCTAAAAGGATTAAAATCCAAATATCAGCTACTCCTGAGGATTGGCAACGAAGTCAACATCAAGGACATTGTCAACGAGGCTGATCACGCGACTTGGAGTATTGAAGGTATAACGTTGTGAGTTCACCGTTACTACATATGTTTCGCCGGTCATTAGTCCGTCGAATGTAAAGTAACCGAACGATCCGGTCGTCACAACGAGCGGTTCTGCGAGCGAGTTGCCCGTGATGACCACCTTCGCGTTTCGAATGCCGGCACCGTCAGATGTCATCACACGTCCCGAGATCGACGCACTTACCGCAGTGGTTGGTGTAAATTCAAGTCCCCAACCGCCGGCGACATTGCCGATCGGAATGCCAGCAGCATTGGTTCCGGCATCGGTGATATACAAGCTCCATATACCGTTCGGGTTCGAGCCGCCAAAGTTTCCGGTCAACGTCTGTGTTCCTGTACCGCCAACTGTGCTGCCCGGTTCGTTATACGGGCCTGCAGGTGCCGGTAGCGGGAATGTTGATACCTGGCCCCACGATGTCGGTTCGAAATCACTGGTCGTCAGCGGTCCATTATCCGGCACGACCTGGCCTGCCGTGTCGGTAAAGTTAATCGTCACAGGCCCGCCCGGAGCTAACCCGCCGGCACCCGCCATCAGGACGAACTTCTGTCCCCGCGGACCAACCAACAGATACGCTGCGGTGTCCGGAATGTTGATCGAAAGGTCATAGAGCGTCACCCGCATCGATCCGGTGACCGTAGGTGCACCTGCGACCGTGATCGTCGCAGGATACGGATTGGCAATTCCACCGCCATTGATATCTATGTTTGCCGAGTTCCGGAATCTTGTCGCCGTGTCGTTTATTGTCAAAACGGCAGTCGATGGTGTTCCAAGGTTAGTTCCCGTTAGCGACAGAAGCACGGTCTCATCACTCTCAATAATTCCGTCGCCGCAGAGCGTTACATTCACCGTCTTCGACGTGTCGGTCGGGTTGAAAGTAACGGACTGGCCTCCGACAGCTATGAAGTCGACTCCAGTGGTACATGCAACACCGCCACTGGCAGTGCCGTTCGTTGCAGTGAACGAAACGGTGTTCGTGCCCGAGAGATTGCCGGTCCTGGTGATGGTGATCACGGCGTTCTGCGATTCATCGTCTAAGTAAGTGGACGAGCTGAATTGAACCGATGTTGTCGGAGGTGTTGGCGTCGCCGTCGCCGTCGCTCCGCCAACGGTAATGCTTCCGTTCGTTGTGAACGCCGGCGGATCGCCTTCGTTCCACGCAAATCCCGGATGGAAAACTTGACCCGGATCAGTGTAGTCCGCAAAGGTCAATGCCGTCGACGAACCTGAACCACCGACAACGTCGAATTTCAGATTCAGCAACGTTCCCGATCCAGCCAAAAACTGCGCCTGAAATGCCGAGATGATAAAGTGTCCGGCATTATTCGCATTCGGCGTGATCGACATCGCACTGCTCAGCGTCCCAGCCTGATCAAAGCAGGCATTCGCGGTACACCCGGCACCACCCGACGGCTGAACGACCGCAGGATTGAAGCTGACCTGAAGGTCATACGAAATGATCCCGCGTCCGGTAGTATCACCGACCGTGATCGGAACAGTGATCTGCGCACCGGGCGATGCACTGACATTGGGCAAAGCAACGGTTACCGGCGGCGTGCCCGTAGCCGTAGCCGACGCCGTCGCCGTCATCGTAAATGTTGGTGTCACGCTCGGTGCAGTTGTCGGCGTGTTGGTAGGTGTCGCCGTACTGGTCGCAGTATTCGTCGCGGTGAAGGTCGGCGAACCGCTTGGCGTCGAACCGCCGCTAACCGTGACGCTTCCATTCGTGGTAAATGCCGGTGGATCACCTTCATTCCACGCAAATCCCGGATGGAATCCCATACCCGGATCAGTGTAATCCGCAAAGGACAATGCTGTCGATTGTCCGGCAGAGCCGACTACGTTGAATTTGAGGTTGAGCAGTGTTCCCGACCCTGTCAAATTCTGCGCTTGGAATGCCGAGATAATAAAGTGTCCTGCGTTATTCGTATTTGGGGTTATCGACATCGAGCTGCTTAGCGTCCCGGCTTGTTCAAAGGCAGGTGAAGCGGGCTGCAGGATCGCAGGATTATAATCGATGTTCAAGTCGTATGAAATAATCGCTCGGCCTGTCGTATCTCCAACAGTGATCGGAATCGTGATCAAAGCACCGGGAGAAGCGCTAACATTGGGCAGAGCCACTGTTACAGGGGGTGTGCCGGTTGCCGTTGCCGACGCGCTTGGCGTTGGCGATGGTCCTCCGCCGATCGAACAGGCAAAGTCAGCCGTTTCAAATATCAACGACCACCCGCCATCGAGCGAGCCGACGTTCGTCGCGGCATCATCCATAATAAACAAATTCCAGTTTCCGTTCATTGCAGCACCGTCGGTGCCGAAGGCGGACGCGAGAGTCGCCGATCCTCCGGGAGCAGGCAGCAAATATGTCGGGCCGGGCGCCGGAGCTTGAAAGACATCCTGGCCGGAATCCGCACTCGGTTTGAATTCACCGGTTACCATTGTCGCCGGAATTCCACTCAATGACGCATCAGACAAGGTTAGGTTTATGTTAGACGCAGCGGTTGTGCCGCCTTGATCCGACACGATCTCCATTTTTTGTCCGCCGGGACCTACGAGAAGGATATCGATGTTACTTGGAGCCGTGTGCGAAAGCTGATTGAGTTTAACCTTCAGAATCTTGTTTCCGGACAAGCCAGAAACGGCTATCGTGCTTGGATACGGCGTAGATGGGCCGTTTGTCGTTGCCGGAGCCCCTGAAGGTATGGTGATGGCGGCCGAATTTGTAAATGTAGCCGGCGCTACGGTTGGCACGCCTAATCTAAAGTTTCTGGTGGTCGTATTTGTCCCGGTCGGGTTGACAACATTAACCGATACATTGTGAAGGCTGCCGCAAACTGCATCTGACGGTACGGTGTAGGGAACATTATTTGTTACCGTCTGGCCATTAGCGATAGTTCCGTAGTTGACTGACGTTCCGCCGCTTACGTTCACAAGCACGTTGTTTATGTCAGCACCTGTCGTATTGGTTACTGCCACGCTCAAGAGAAGCGATTCACCCGGCTCGGGGAATCCGTCGTTATCTCCTGTCGAGTCGCTAACCGAGAAAGGATCTACTGAGAACGCACCTGGGGCGATAAAAGATTCGACGATCGTTGTTCCATTATCCGTCGCACCGGAACCCATGCCGCGCAGGGCCATTCCCGTCCAGACATCCGCAACATCCGCCGCCGCCTCGGGAGCTGCGGAACTCGCCTGAGCTGCCGCAATAAGAGCGTCCCGTTCCATTTGGAAATTAGGATTAAGCGGTGAGAGCTTCATTCCGTTAACGACGAGCTGAAGCATCTTAAGATTTCCGGCAGACTGGCCTAGTCGTGTCATCAACTGGGCACGCACCTCAAACAACATTGATGCCCAAACTTCTCCGGCGTTGTGCACTTCATTACATGTGCCAGTTCCATTCGGCGGAAATGCACCGTTGGAAATATTACAGCCGGTATTAACGTCACCAGCCGTTATCGGATTGAACGGACGGTTCAACGGGCCGCCTGTAAATCCGATCGGGGCATACGGCAGACGTCGAATACCGTAGTAACCGTTGTTTGTGGTAACACCAAACGCGGATACTTGAAACGTATCATAAGCACCGGTCGTGTAAATCCCGTTGATCGGGTCAGTCGGTTCGGAAAGCAAACATGAGCCAACAAAATCAGACCAGCCTTCACCCATACTGCCTGATCGATTTGTTCCTAAACCTCCGCCGTTACCGATCAAACGGTTTGACAGCCCGTGGGTGTGTTCATGAATCACAACGTCACCGTCAAGATCGCCGTCACGATTTACGGGAGTATTCGTGAAGGTATACATTTGCATTCTTCCCCGAGTACCGTCAGAACCCGTCGCGAAATTTGCGTTGTTTGTTCCGCTCGAATCCTGTGCCTCGCCAGAAACTCGGTCACCCGCAACCCCGCCGCGGCCAAAATTGTCATTCTGGAAATTTCGCGCCTGCTCGGTAAATCCTAATTGATACAGAGCATCGTGATAGCGATTGTTGAAATAGAAAAGCTGTGTAATAGCACCGCTTCGGAGAACTGCGTTGCTCGGGGCATCGCCAGGAGCCGGGTTACCGGGAGGCGGATTGTAATTAAAACTGAATACACGTCCGGTTCCCGACTGCGAGGCATCGACTCCGTTCGTTCCGTCAATATCTAGTCCGGTCTGGACATTATTTCCATCTGTCCAGCCATTCCCGCCATTGACGCCGTCGGTCATCCAGCCCAAATTGTTGAACGAGAGCGGGCCTTCGTTTCCGATCAGGGTTACATCTGTGCGGTTTTGAAACACACCCTGCGTTCCGAGGCTCGGACTGAGCGGCCCTGGAGTGATCGGCTGGGGACTATCGAGGGCACTCACTAAGCTTGTGGTGTTAGCGTAAACGTTATAGGTAGCCGGCTGTGTTTGATCGGCGGCAAGATTCTTGCGCCACAGCATTGTGCCCGTGTGTGCATCGACGATAACGTAATATGCATTTACAGGCTTCCAGATCAAAACTCTCCATGCCGGCACAGCAACGCCCGGCTCCGTTGGGAAATACATTTTTTCTGCCGTGATGTCCCAGTCGCCGCCTGCTCCAAATCTGACCTTTATCGCTGACGATGCCGACCTGTTGGGTACTGTGTCCGTCTCTTTCAGTTCATAATTTGCAAAGGGCGCCGCATAACGTACAGCTTCACTCGCATCGCCGAAATCCGTCGAAACCGCATCGTAGTTCAGTCCCGGGGCCAAGTTATTTATCACGCGGATCAATTCACCCTGACGAGTGAAACCGGCCTTTACGCCGCCTCGAAATACCGGAACACCCTGTATATGCTGCTCAACCTCGACCCACGAAAGATTTCCGTCCGGGTTTGTGTAATCTGCAAATACATACAGCGAGTCGATCTGCCGGTCAGTTGCCCCGACCAGCGAGTTGTTTTGTTTTAGGAAGTTGATCAGAACATCCGCATGCTTTTGTCCGGCAGGCCTCGTGGCTGCGGTCAAGAACGCTCGCCCTTTTGCGACGTCCGTCCCGATCACCTCGGGGATTCGAATGTCTGTGTTGTAATCGACCTTTAGCGTTGGAATGCGGCTCTTCAACTCGTTCTCTCCGCGCACGAATCCGTCGCGGACACTTGCCACGGCCGATGCATCTTTCCCGGATGCCTGCCGATAGCCGATAAGAAGGTCCGCCATTTCGGCCTCCTTATCCTCACGAATGTCGTAATTCGGAAATCCATCCTCATTACTCACCGTCTTCTCAATGAGTCCTTTTCCTTTTTCTCCAGCTGCCGCCTTCGTCCCATATTTATATGGCAGCACGATGATCGCTGTTATGAGTCCCAATATAAACAAACACAATAGAAGACTCCGGCGAGCTTCCGCTTTAGATCGTCCTAACATTCCTATAAAACCCTCCCAAACGTTTTCACTGAGTAAAAAGTCCCAACTCATGGAGTTGCCGTCAAAATCAAAAAACAGCCAGATCTAAAACTATCGCCAAGCCGAAGCCGTTCGTGCCAATACTCTTCCACTAACACGTTGGCTCCGAGCGTTCAACGATACTTCAAAAGAGGCCGATCAAAATGACAGTAATCTGTTTGATTTATAACAGTTTTGCGAACGCCCGTCAATCAAGATGGGCGTTCAAAACTTTAAATGCCTGAATATACTTGTGACGATCATTGGTCGAATAAAAAAGGGCGGTCCGAAGACCGCCCTTCAAGGATCGAGGTCCAATTACCTCTAATCTACCGGATCGGCAACGAAGTCAGCATCGACAACGTTGTCAACAAGGCTGATCACGCGGCTCGGCGTCGAGAACGTGTAACGCTGTGAGTTGACCGTCACAAC
>CAZGSC010000041.1:0-2169 GCA_964528325.1 uncultured Chloracidobacterium sp.
AGCGTCTGAGTTCCTGTACCGCCGACCGTGCTGCCCGGTTCGTTATACGGTGCAGGAGGTGCCGGTGCCGGGAAGCTTGCCTGTCCGGGCTCCCAACTCGTTGGTTCATATACTCCGGTAGTCAGAACACCCGAATCAGGCAGTACCTGCCCTGCAGCATCCGAGAAGGTCAGCGTGACCGGATTAACGAGATCCAGACTGCCTCCGGCATCAGACTGAAGGATCATCTGCCGGCCTGTTGGGCTGACCAACAGGAAGTCCATATGATCAGGTATCTGGTGAGCAACGTCATAGAGCGTTACACGCAGAGCTCCGATCTGGACCGGGCCGCCCGAGACCGAGATCGTTGACGGATACGGTGAAGCCGGCGAACCAAGCGTTGTGCAGATCGCTCCCGCAGAGCGGAACGCATTTGCAGTGTCATTGATGCTCAGAACAGCCGCACCCGGCGAACCGACGTTTGCACCAGTCAACGTGAGGTTGACGGTCTGAGTTGGCTCAATAAGGGTATCGCCGCATACCGTGATGTTTACGGCCTGAGTCGTCACGCCGGGACCGAAGGTTACCGATTGCGAAACGCTGATGTAATCAACTCCGGATGTACACGCCGCTCCGCCGGTTGCCGTACCGTTCGACGTTGCAAAGTTAACAACCGTCGTGCCGGACGTATCACCTGTACGGTTTACTGTGATAAGAGCTATCTGTGATTCATCCTCGGTATATGTTGCCGAGCTGAACTGGACAGATACTGCCGGTGGAGTACCGGTAGAAGTAGCTGTAGGCGTCGCAGTATTCGTCGCCGTATTCGTCGCCGTCGGACTGCTGGTAGGCGTATTCGTGTTCGTTGCCGTCGCTGTCGGAGTGTTCGACGCCGTCGGAGTAAACGTAGGCGTGAAGGTCGGTGTTCCTGTACCGCCGCTTACCGTAATGCTTCCGTTTGTCGTCAATGCCGGCGGATCGCCTTCATTCCACATAAATCCAGGATGGAATCCATTGCCCGGATCCGTGTAATCCGCGAATACCAATGTCGTCGATTGCGGAGGCACACCGACAATATTGAATTTCAGGTTGAGCAGTGTTCCGGCTCCGACCAGATTCTGAGCCTGGAATGCTGAGATGATAAAGTGTCCGGAATTCGCAGCATTTGGCGTGATCGACATCGTACTGCTCAGCGTTCCGACCTGGTCGAAACATGCATTAGCTGTACACGCTGAACCACCCGCAGGCTGAACCACCGCCGGATCGTAGGTGATCTGCAGGTCATAGGAAATAATGTTCCGACCTGTAGTATCGCCTGCTGTTATCGGAACTGTGATCAGAGTGCCAGTTCCGCCGCTTACGTTCGGCAAGGAAACCGTCACTGGCGGTGTACCTGTAGCGGTCGCCGTAGGTCCTGAGGTCGGCGTGTTCGTCGGCGTATTTGTCGGCGTAAATGTTGCCGTTGACGTCGGTGTCGGAGTGTTAGTCCGTGTCGGCGTAAACGTTGGCGTAAATGTCGCCGTAGCCGTCGGTGTTGCAGTGTTAGTCCGTGTCGGCGTGAACGTTGCCGTTGACGTCGGTGTCGGAGTGTTAGTATTTGTCGGCGTAAACGTTGCCGTCGACGTCGGTGTCGGAGTGTTAGTCCTTGTCGGCGTGAACGTCGGTGTGAATGTCGCCGTTGCCGTCGCTGTTGCTGTAAACACAGGAGTGTTTGTTGGCGTATTCGTCGCCGTGTTCGTCGGCGTTGGAGTATTCGTTGCCGTAGCCGTACCAGCCGGTATCGTTACGCTTCCGTTTGTCAGGGCTGCCTGCGGATCGCCTTCATTGAACATAAATCCGGGATGGAAGTTCGTGCTCGGATCCGTGTAATCCGCAAACGTCATCGGGCTCGACTGTCCTGCCGTACCCACAACATTAAAGTTAATAATGAGCAATGTTCCCGAACCTGTTAATGACGCACCCTGGAATGCCGAAATGATAAGGTGCCCAGCGTTTGCCGCGTTCGGCGTGATCGACATTGCACTACTCATCGTTCCTGCCTGAGTGACACAGGCGTTGCCCGCACATGCACCCACCGGCGTGATAACCGCAGGATTGAAATCTATGTTGAGGTCATATGAAATTACCCCTAATCCTGTCAAATCTCCGACCGTGATCGGAACGGCTATAGTACCCGGCGTTGCGCTTATG
>CAZGSC010000041.1:2269-21422 GCA_964528325.1 uncultured Chloracidobacterium sp.
TGTCAAATCTCCGACCGTGATCGGAACGGCTATAGTACCCGGCGTTGCGCTTATGGCTGGCAATGACACAGATACTCCGCTTGGCGTTCCGGCCGGTGTTGCAGTAGCTGTATTCGTTGCGGTATTGGTCGAGGTTGATGTCGGCGTGTTGGTCGATGTCGCCGTAAACGCAGGTGTGTTTGTTGGCGTATTCGTCGATGTCGCTGTAAATACAGGAGTGTTTGTTGGCGTATTCGTAGACGTATTCGACGGCGTAAATG
This sequence comes from uncultured Chloracidobacterium sp., assembly GCA_964528325.1. Lineage (GTDB taxonomy): Bacteria > Acidobacteriota > Blastocatellia > Pyrinomonadales > Pyrinomonadaceae > OLB17. The sequence continues at coordinate 2,530 of CAZGSC010000041.1, forward strand.
TCGATGTCGCGGTTGCGGTTGCTGTGTTTGTCGATGTCGCAGTCGCCGCCGGTGTCGGTGTATTAGTTGAAGTATTTGTTGGTGTTGCACCGCCTGGTATCGTCACGCTTCCATTTGTAGGCACAGCAACCGGGTCGCCCTCGTTGAACATAAATCCGGGATGGAAATTCGTGCCTGGATCCGTGTAATCCGCAAACGTCATCGGGCTCGATTGCCCGGGCGTGCCGACAACATTGAAATTAATAATGATCAAGGTTCCCCCGCCAACTAATGACGCTCCCTGGAATGCCGAAATGATAAGGTGTCCGGAGTTCGCTGCGTTGGGTGTGATCGACATCGTGCCGCTCATCGTTCCTGCCTGAGTGACACAGGCATTGGCTGCGCAAGCATTCAACGGCGTGATAACCGCTGGATTGAAATCTATGTTGAGGTCATATGAAATTACGCCTAATCCAGTTACATCACCGACCGTGATCGGTACAGCAATAGTTCCGGGCGTTGCATTCACAACCGGGAGCGATACCGCCACATTAACAAATTGAGACGCTGATCCGGTTGAACGAGTTGTGGCTCGGATCTTAGCAGGCACCGAGGTCTCTGCACCCGAAAAGATCGGAGTGACACTACTCTGTAAACCAAAAAGCTCTGTTGTCGAATCTATAAAACTAAGGCGCGAAGCATTTGCTCCGTATGCTGAAACGCTCAGCAGCATCGCAAAAGCAATGACCAAAAGTCCGAGGCTTTTTGTAGGGTTACTATCCTTTGAAAAAGAACTTTTCAGTGAACTCAGAATAAATGCAAATGGAGTGATGACACTCTTGACGGTAAACGACAACATAGATATCTCCTTAAGGAACGCTTTTTGATCTCTAGAGCAATTTAAAGAACAATGAAATGAGTTTAATACGGAATACGCAAAAAGGTCAACGGGATTTTGCTCTAAAATCCACCTAACCCTTGTTTTTTGTAGGACTAAGAACGGTTTCTACCTTAATTTTTCGTTAAAATCGCTACGATCATTGGAATTAGGGTATATATTTCTTCAAGATCGGAATATCCGAGCCAAGGCCGAATTGATATATCAGCAGTCCAGATGTTGACCGATCGATGTACCATATTCCGTTACGATACACGACCAGATCATCTTTGTTGTCGCCGTCGTAATCGCCAGGAACAGGCACATCGCCGCTTTGCCCCCAATGCTTCCCGATAAGCTGGTGGTTGCTGCTTTGTAGTATATACCAGTTGCCGTCCGATGGTCGAAAAACCGCAATATCCTCGTGGTTGTCGCCGTCGTAATCCGCAGGCACCGGCATATCGGTCGCCAAACCAAACAACGCAGAAAAGCTTGAGCTCACGCCCAGCCCGTACCACATTCCGGTCGATGGACGGAATACCGCAACTTCATCTTTGCCGTCGCCGTCATAATCGCCCGCAACCGGCTGATCGCCGTTCTGTCCCCACTGAACTCCTGAATACTGGCCGTCGCTGCTCTTATGCCAATACCACGTTCCGCTTGAAGGCCGGAACACGGCTATGTCATCTTTTTTATCGCCGTCAAAATCTCCTGCCTGAGGAATATCGCCTGCCACACCAAAATTAAAGGCAACAAACGCTCCGTTACTGCTGTTGATCCGATACCAATAACCATCGGACGGGCGGAAAACAGCAATATCAACCTTACCGTCGCCGTCAAAGTCGCCAGGCGTCGGAATATCGTCCGAAAGGCCAAAATGCATGCCCGAAATACCTTGCGTCGAAGCATTCAAATACCAGTTACCTTCCGACGGCCGGAACACAGAAACATCTGTTTTATTATCGCCATCAAAATCGGCACGCGAATGCAGATATGGAAGAACGGTCGTGTCGATCGTCGCTGCAGTGTTATTCGTCTCATCGTTTTCCAGGATGAGATTTCCAGGATCGACAACGACGTCTTCACCGAAACTTATCAACGTTCCCTCACTTAGCGGAGTTATCACCACTCTTAACGTCGCGAACCCAAATGACGAGATGCATCCGTTAGTAAAGGTTACGCCGCTTGAATCGGCTGAGGCAATGTAACCGCTCGAAGCCGTCGTTGTGAAAAAACTGACAGGCACAGTCGTCGGAAAGTCGAATCTCACGGTCGGGCACACAGTACCGCCAACACCTACCGGTATGTTACTCACCTTCAAAGCATAGGTTAGATGTTGGCCTGCTACCACGGGGTCAGACTCATCAACCTGACTTATTCTCAGATCCAATCCCGGAATCGGACTCGGCGAATGTGATGGCGTCGTCGTTGCCGTGTTTGTGGCGGTGGCGCTTGCGGACGGCGGTACAGAAGGTGTTGTCGTTGGTGTATTCGTCGGGGTGGCTGTCGCCGTATTCGTCGGCGTCGGCCCCTCCGATGCAGAGGGCGTGGGTGTCGGCGTTCGGGTTGGCGTATTCGTTAACGTACTCGTCGGTGTGCATGCACACGCTGTCGATGTTGCAGATGGTGTCGCCATGTTGGTTGGCGTAGCAGTCGGTGTTTTGGTTGGTGTACTTGTCCCTACGTTAAGTATGACATTTGTCGCAATGGTAGACGCAAAATTGTTTGTTTCGTCACTTTCGTTCCAATTGTTTTCGGGGTCAACGACTACATTGCTTCCAAGACTTGTTAACCCTCCTAATGCAACAGGAGTTAGCACAACATTCAATATTGCGGTTCCGGTTGTTCCGTTTGCCGAAGAAACACAGCCACCTGTAAAAAACACTCCGTTCGCATCCGCGGTGCCGCTGTAGCCGTTTGTTCCTGTTGCATCATTAAAAATCAAAGCAACACCGGTAGGATAATTAAATCTTACATTCGGACAAGCTCCGCCCCCTAAAACACTTGGAACATTACTAACAGTCAAAGTGTATGTTATCGGAAAATTGAAAAAGGCCAGATCAGGAGCCGATTGGCTTATTCTCAGGTCATATTCGGGAAACGGACTCGGTAGTTGCGTCGGAGTGTTCGTAGCAGTATTTGTCGGGGTTGAGGAGTTCGTCGGCGTCGCGGTCGAGCCGCCGGCCGCGTTTACCGCCGCAAGTGCATCGACGCGGCCATAGCCGAATGAGTTGTTCGGTATCTGTGTCGAAGGCGTGCCGCCGCAGGTCTGCGTTCCGCCCGATACCGTTACGCCCGGATTCGCAGTATTTTGTAAAAGCGTTTTTGTTGCTGCGATGTCGCGAATAAGATGCGGACGAGCCGACCATAAAAGAGCCACTACACCGACAACATGCGGCCCTGCCATCGATGTGCCGCTAAAATTTGCGTATGCGTTGACGCCGGAGTTTGTCGAAGATCTAACGTTAACTCCCGGTGCAGAAATGTTCGGCTTCAGGACATTGGGATCGTAAAACGTACTCGGCCCTCGACTGCTAAAGCCCGCTAGAGTATTGCTACTGTCGATCGCCCCGGTTGAAAATGAGGAGCTGTAAATAGCCGGTGCGTCCTCTACCGAGGAACAGTCCGATCCTGAATTGCCTGCAGAAGCCTCGACAAAAATACCCGCAGCTTGCGTGTTGTTGACGATCGTTTCTAATTCGGCCCGCGTAGTGCAACCTTCTTCAAAAGGACACGTCCATGAATTGTTCATCACATGCGGCCGAAGCGCGGGATTCGCATTGTTGCCCGAAAGGTCGGTCGGCGCAATAAAGAACTGGAAGCACTCAGTATAAGTTGCAGGTGTGCCGTTGCCCTGGTCCATGTTGCGGCAGCCGATCCATTTTGCACCCGGTGCAACGCCGATCTGATTACCGTTTTGATCATCGCCGACAATTGTGCCCGTAGTGTGTGTCCCATGGGCATTGTCGTCGCAGGGTGCCGTGGTGTTCGCACCACATAAACCGCCTCCTGAGTGAATCGAATCGTGCCAATTGAAATTGTGATCGGTCGAAAGGATATCGTAGCCGCGATATTGCCGTCTTATCGCATTATGCGTCCAGTGTATTCCTGTATCCTGATTAGCAACGACTATTCCCTCTCCGGTAAAACCCATTGCCCAAACGGCCGGAGCATTGACATTATTTACGCCCCACTCGGTCGCTTCCGGTCTGCTGGTCGTATCCTGCCTGTCCGCGATCGCCGGATCCTCGATCCAACGCGCCGGACGGTTCGAATCGATCCGAGCGACGTCCGAGCGTGCCGCGATTTCTTGTACAGTTGAACGGTCGATCTCGGCTACTATCATATTCGCCGCCCAGAAAGACCGAAACTCGATCCCGCGAGTCGTGAGAAAAATCTTAATGTCGCGCTGAGTTAGTGCCGCGTGTTCGGTGAGCGTGTTGTAAACATACCAACCGCGAGCGTCCTGATCTTTCATGTCATATGCCGCACCGACATCCGCCTGGTCGGCCAGAAAGATAATCACCGACGTTCGCTTTCCATCCAGCGTATCGTCGAACACTTCGCGTGCGATCTTTGCGGAACCGGGCCGCAACGGATCTGTAAGAACAGCACCCAAGCTTGTCGTAGTAAGCAGCGGCAATGAACTCGATATCGCCTTTTGGGCCCGGCTTGCGGTACTAAACTTCGCCCCGGCAGCCATGATGAACAAAACAAATGCGATGGTGAAAACTACCCGTGTATGGGTGAAAATATTAGCCATATCATTCTACCTGCACCTGGTTCGGAGCAAACAACCCCTTCGTATTAATTAGGACTTACTAAAAGAGTCTAATACTGAAAAAATATCCGGTCAATAAAACGATAAGATCAAAAATAGAAAGGCTGCGGACAAAATGCCGCAGCCTTTGTTATCGTTTGGACTTTAGCCAGCTTAAGGCATAAAAACTTCCTGCTTCGTCGTTGTCGCAAATGCGGCTTGCTTACCATCCTTGCCGATCAAATTGACTTGCTTGTATCCTTTCTCAGCTCCAAGTTGATACACCTTTTGCAAAAACTCTTGCCGCTTTTCTTTTGTTAGATTGTCCCATGAAGGAAGAAGCATGCCATAGAATGTATCTCCATTTATTTTGCCCGTCATGATATGCTCAGCCAGCATTCCGTCCAGTTCCACCGTCGATACGCCAGCAGTCGACACCTTTTCCTCGACAATATATGATGACCAAATGTAGAGCCCGCCCGAAATAAGAATACCGACAACACCTAGAACCATTATCCACTTGTTTATTCCTGAAAGGCCTTCCACCAGTCGGCCGACAAGCGGCGACGCCGTCACTGCGGAATCAGTTTTGACACCAGCCTCATCAGTGGTTTCTGTTCCTACCTCTACGCCGTCTTCGATTTCGTCGGCAACAGTTTCCGCATTAATTACGTCATCGGTCAACGTGTTGAGGAGTTCTACAAGGTCGAGCGTGCGGCCCGCCGCATCAGAAATGGATGGATCGTTGAAGTCGCCGTATTTTACCTGAATGCTGGCAGCATCCATTTTCTGGCGTTCACGAACGATCAGATCGACGTATGCATTGCCGATACGGATATTGCTGTCGATCGCTGCCGCAATTACTGATGGTTCGTAGAATAATTCGTTTATGCTTTCCTTAAAAAGACGCAGACGGCCAAAGAAATCGCTTTCGATCAGCTGGTCAAAATGCGTCGCATTTTCGCACTCAGCGGCAAGGTCTTCAAAACTCAAGCCGGTCAACATGATGTTTGACTCGTCATGGTTAGCATCATAAAGCGGGATGCTTGACCAGTCGTTGTACAAGGTGTTTACGTGGCCCTGTATTTCCTCACGGCCGAAAAGACAAACACGTTTGTCCTGATTGATCGGCCTTGAAAAAAGGCGCGTGATCACAAAATCAAATTTTGACCGCACGGATTCAGAATATGGAGAATTCCGGTAAAATCGGGCCAATGCTAACATTGCCTGTGAGCTCAAGGCAGGCCGGGAATTCTCGCAGTAGCGCCGGATATTAGCAACGGCTATATTACAGTCCCGCTCGATCAGGGCAAGACTCCATGCCTCCGTCTCATGCATCAACGCAAACTCAGCTGCTTTATGTTCCTCCGACCTTGAATTTTCGTTGACGTTAATGAAATTGTGCAGAGCTTTTTTAGCATTAAAATCGTCAAAGGCTTTGGGGACGACCTTCATGTATTCGCGCTCAACACCGGTCAGAATGTGTTCGACCATCTGAAGGTTCGAGACCTCGTCTACGGCCCGTTTATTGAAAAACTCCTTGCCGTGTCTCGTTCTTTTGGGTTTTGCCGGTTTCGGTTCTGCCAAGGCTTTTGGCTCTTCGCCGGTCTCAATGATCTCTATCTCCGGAGCGGTTGTATCCGACTGCGCATCTGAAAACGCCGGATCGAACTCCGTCGTCTCATCGTCAAGCGCTGCAGATTCCGGTCGCTCGGCGTCCTCTTGAGACACTTTTACGGCTTCCGGAACATCCCTGTCAGCTTTTTTCTGTTGTTTGGTGTCGATTACTACATCTTCGAGGAGATTCTCTTCCTTTAGTTCGACAATAAGATCTTCAAAGACATTCATGGTGGGTCACCTTTCCGTGGCGGGAAAATACTGTGGAAACAATCTGAAAACGACCGATTAAGGGGCAAGTTGAACTATCTGACCGGATTGATCCAATTTGTAGATATACGTTTGACCTTCGCCGGCGACATTGCGCGTTGCGGTTATGGCATAGCGATCTCTAAGATATCCGTCGGTCGGGTTCGGGTCCGGGTCCATCGCTAAAGTGAATTTTCCACGAACCAGCTGACTTCCCGACGGCGTTCCTAAACTATTCGACATTAGGTTGTTGATCTCAGTAAGACGGCCAAAGCGGTTATTCGTTTGATAATATCTAAGTTGGGTTGACGAAATAGTTCGCATAGTTGCAAACGTATTGCCATTTTCCGCGGCACGAATACCTTTCTGGAGAAAAGGAATGGCCAGTGACGCAATGATCCCGATGATCGCGCAAACTATTATTAACTCAATTAGTGAAAATCCAGCTTCTCTTGATTTTTTCATCGCCTATAACCTCTTAATATCGTAATAAAAATTCACATTTGTGACATTTTTTGGCACTTTGTCTTGACAAGATACGGCATATTTCGATATCAAATGTCGTTAACTGCAAGGTTTTTCAAATACTTCCGGTCAAAACCGGACTGCCCGTCTCTTCCTATTTGCAACGCCTGTGCCAAAGCTAATTCGTTCCGTTTTTGCATTGTTAAGAACCAAAGTCCAGGTTAATCCGATAAAGGTGTTTGTTTTTTAGAGGATTTTTATTAAGCTATTAGTTTTTCGTTATTTGTTGCTAAAGGAGTGAGCTTTACTTGAGCGCGGTAATAGAGCAGACAATTGAAACCTACGGCATAGAAAATTGGGGTGCCGACTACTTTGGTGTAAATCGAAAGGGCAACCTCATTGTACGCGCGCCCGAAAACGAGAACTTCACCGCCGATGTAAAGGAGATAATTGACGATCTCAGCAAACGCGGCGTCAATACTCCTATCTTGCTCCGTTTCCCCCAACTCATCTTCGGACAAATTCGCAAACTGCAAACTGCCTTTCGCAAATCAATAAAAGAATTTGAATATGAGGGAGGCCATCTTTGTGTCTTCCCGATGAAGGTCAATTCAAATCGCGCCGTGATCGAAGAATACCTGCGCGAAGGTTCCCGATACGGCTTCGGACTCGAGGCCGGTTCCAAGGCAGAGCTTTATGCTGCTCTCGGCCTGGAACAGGCAAAAGACAGCCTGCTCGTCCTCAACGGTTTTAAGGACAGAGAATTTATCCAGCTTGCCTTCGCCGGAGCTTCGGCAGGCAAGAATGTCGTCATCGTTATTGAAAAACTCAGCGAGCTTGATCACACGCTGGCCATCGCCGAAAAAATAGCAGAAGAAAACCCTGATGCCGAGATCCCTATGATCGGAGTCCGCGTAAAGCTCTATTCAAAAGGCTCTGGAAAATGGGAAAAAAGCGGCGGCGAGGCAGCCAAGTTCGGCTTGACGACGACCGAAATACTCGAGGTCATCCGCAGGCTGCAAGAGGCTGGCCGGATCGATATGTTTCGCCTGCTGCATTTTCACATCGGATCGCAGCTAACTGACATTAAGCGGATCAAGAACGCGATGAAGGAAGCGGCCCGCACTTACGCCAAGATCGTTAAGATGAAGATACCGATCGAGTATCTTGACGTAGGCGGCGGAATGGCTGTGGACTATGACGGTTCGCGAACGTCCTTTGAATCTTCGGCAAATTACAATGCCCGTGAGTTTGCAAATGACGTGATCTATGTGATCAAAACTGTCTGCGATGACGAGAATGTTGCTCATCCGACCATAATCCAGGAATCAGGCCGATATCTATCTGCCTACCATGCTCTTTTGGTTACGAATGTCCAGGACGAGATCGAAACGGTCGTTGAAAGCCATACGGCAATGAAGATCGAAAAAGACGATCCGCAGATCGTTCATGAGCTTTTCGATCTCCGGGAAACCATTAACGGAAAGAATTATCGTGAGTATTATCACGACGCGCTTGAAAACCGGGACGAACTCTTTACAATGTTCAACCTCGGCCTCATATCACTTGAAGCAAAGGGCAAAGGTGAGGTCCTCTTTTGGGATATTTGTGAAAAGGCTGATCAGTTTGCTCAATTAAAAAAATATGTAGCCGAGGAATTCGATGAATTGCGCCGTTTAATGTGCGTGAAATACCTCGCAAATTTCTCGGTTTTTCGCTCAATGCCGGATAATTGGGCACTCGAGCAATTATTTCCCATAATCCCGATACATAAACTCAACAAAAAGCCGACGGAATATGCTACGCTATGTGATATAACCTGCGATTCCGACGGTATTGTAGATAAATTTGTCGATTTGCACGATGTAAAGCCCGTGCTCGAATTGCATAAGCTTTCTAAAGGCGAAAGCTATTACCTCGCAATGATGCTTGTCGGAGCCTATCAGGAGGTCATGGGTAACAACCATAACCTCTTTGGTGTTCCGCATGAAGCTCACGTTTTCATCGGCGAGGATGGTTACATTATCAAGAAGGTTATTTACGGAGCGACGCTTGGCGAGGCAGTAGGTTCTGTCAGATTTGATCCCGGCCAATTGCATGATACGTTTCGCAAATCGGTGTTGCAGAGAATAAAGGAAGGCCGGCTTTCAAATAATGAAGGCAGCAAGATTATAGAATTTTATGAGGATCAGGTAGAGAGTTATACATACCTGACTCCGAACGGAAAAAAACAGTAGAAAGTTGAAGAATGCAGATATCACTAAGAAGTGCCTAATGCCAATGACTTCTGCTCGCGAAAATAAACGATTTTACAAAGTAAACCTATGGTAGCTCAAAAGAAAACAAAGTCTTCGAAATTCCTGTCGGTTCCGACGCGTCCGGTGCCTATCGATCGCGATCGTTCCGTAGCGGGACTTCTCGAAAAAATGGAAGGAGCCGGTTTCGGCGCAAAACAGCTTGCCGAAGCTCATCGTATCTGGCTGGACATGCTCGACGATAACTCGACGATCTATTTGTGTGGTTCCGGAAACCTCATAACGTCCGGCATGAGGCGCCTCATTGCGTATGTGATCAAGAACCGGTTCGTTGACGTAATAGTTATGTCCGGCACTGTGCTCTATAACGACATTCACGAAATACTCGGGCGCAGCCATTACCAGGCCCATCCGAATATGAGTGATGAGGATCTGGAAGCTGCCGACGTGCGGCGAGTCGGCGACGTGATCGCCAATCGCGAAGAATATCAGGAAGCCGATGAGTGGATCGGCAGCGTTATCAATCAGCTTGAACTAAGCCGCTCTTATTCGATCCGTGAATTCCTGCACTTGATGGGCCGCGAACTGTCAGAGATCGCACACGAAGACGGTATTTTGACTTCGGCATTTAAGTCTCGCATTCCCGTTTTCTGCCCTGATCTTCCGGGCTCCGAGATCGCGATAGGCATCGCACGTGCGAAGTTTGAGAAGAAGATCCAGATCGCGTTCGACACGACACAGGATTCGATGGAGATGATGCAGATCGCGCACAAAACGCGGCATTCTGCCCTCATCTCGCTAGGCAGTACGCAAAGCCACAATATGCTGAATGTCGCGGAAATTTCGTCGTATATTACCCGAACCAATCCGCGTGGCCACAAATACGCGATCTCTATCGTAACGGATTCGGCTACTCTTGATGCCCGCATGCCGTCATTCAGCGGCAGCCACACCTCGGCCTTTGGGAAGCTTGTCCGAGGTGCAACTACCGCGAGCGTGCCTTGTGATCCGTCGATCGCGTTGCCAATGATCATCACAGCTCTTTCTCAAACGGCTGCTAAATTTATGAAGGGCCGCAAACGCCCGACTTTCAGCTTTTCGGGCAAAGATATGCACATAGATGTTCCTTAAAAAAATTTAGAATTGAGAATGGAGAATTGAGAGTTATGATCATTCATTCTCAATTCTCCATTCTTATTTTTCAATTACTTTTACTATGTCCGAATCAGAAGATCTACCAATGAATTTTGGCGGGATAGATGAGGAGCAATATTCCTCCTTCGATGCTGCACGCGTTTTGGTTCTTCCTGTCTCTTACGAGGGAACAGTTTCGTATGGCACCGGCACCGGAGCAGGGGCAATGGCGATCGTCGATGCCTCCCGGAACATGGAACTATACGAAGAGGAAACTGATTCAGAGGTTTATAAGATCGGCATTCATACACTTCCTGAATTCACTCCGCGAGAAACGCCGGACGCGATGATGTCCGGTCTTTATGACTACACAAAGGATGTTCTAAAAACAGATAAATTTCTCTGTATGCTCGGCGGCGAACATTCGGTGTCCGCTCCTATCATAAAAGCCCATAACGAAAAATACGAAAACTTGAGCGTCCTGCAGATCGACGCTCATGCCGACCTTCGCGACACATATGACGGAACACCGCACTCTCATGCATCTATCATGGCGCGCGTTGTAAAAGACCTTCGTATCCCCGCGGTGCAGGTCGGTATTCGATCCATATCCGGTGACGAGGCTCGCTCTCTAAAGGAAGACTTGCCTACAAAGATCTTTTGGGCACGCGACATTGTCGGAAAAACGGACTGGATCGATGAAGCGGTCGATTCGCTCACCGAGAATGTGTATCTGACCATCGACATCGACGGTCTCGACCCGAGTATAATGCCGACGACCGGAACACCTGAACCTGGCGGCTTAGGTTGGTATGAGACTTTAACCCTTATTCGCAAACTCGCTGAAAAGAAAAGAGTTGTCGGCATGGACCTGGTCGAATACTCATACTTTGAAAATTACGACGCGCCGGCGTTTCTCTGCTCAAAGCTGGTATATAAATCTCTCGCGTATATATTCAACGATCAGACGCCAAAGGTATCGATATAACTTAGGACTTCCCCATTCACCCTTCTGTTCATTTTCCCGAACAAATCTTTCAAGAGATTCGTAGTACAAAGGTGCTTGAAGCAGATAAAATAAAGAGTAAGATTGAAAAATAGCATTCTTTATTTGGAGTATATTTCGATGAATATTAAGAATTTTTTTGTAGTTGGAGTAATAGCATCCGCTGCATTCGCTTCCGGATGCAAAACAAATCTCCTTGGTGGAGAACAGGAAGTTCCTGTCGCAAAACAACAGCCAGTCGTCGCAGCACCGGTTGTTGTAGAGGGAATGCGCACTTCATACGCTGACGTTGTGGAAAAAACTTCGCCGGCGGTCGTTCGCATCGAGGCAGATCATAAAGAAAAGGTATCGCAGCGGGGAGAATTTCCCGGCGGCGATGATTTCTTCAAACAGTTCCAGATCCCAATGCCGCAACAGAATCAACGGCCTCAGATACAGCATGGCCTTGGCTCCGGCGTCGTTGTTGATGCCGGCGGTACGATCCTTACTAACTATCACGTTGTCGAAGGCGCGGACAAGATCACCGTCGCTATGAGCGACAACAAAACTTACGAAGCTAAGGTCGTTGGCACGGATCAGCCGAGCGATCTTGCGGTGATAAAGATAGAGGCAACAGATCTTCCCTTTCTCAATCTCGGTAATTCCGATAACGTTCGCGTTGGCGACATTGTTCTCGCTATTGGTAATCCGCTCGGGATAGGCCAGACGGTCACGGCCGGAATTATCTCGGCAAAGGGCCGCCGAACCGGCCTGAGCGACGGCAGCTATGAGGATTTTCTGCAAACTGATGCACCTATAAATAAGGGCAATTCCGGCGGGGCGCTTGTAAACCTTAATGGTGAACTGATCGGCATAAATTCGCAGATACTTTCAGGAGGCTCAGGTGGAGGGAACATTGGCATCGCCTTCTCGATCCCGTCAAACATGGCCAAGTCCGTTATGGAACAGCTGCTAAAGGACGGCAAAGTCCGACGCGGTATGCTCGGCATCAATATTCAGGACCTCACTGAGGATACTGCCAAAGCTCTGGAGTTAAACGAAAGGAACGGTATCCTTGTCAGCGGTGTTAAAGCAGGAAGCGCGGCTGAAAAGGCCGGGATCAAACGTGGCGACATCATCACCGCGATCAACGGCGAAAAGATCGAGACCAGTAATGTTCTTCGCAATAAAGTCGCGGGAACACTGCCCGGCACTGAGATACAACTTACGGTCGTTCGCGACGGCAAAGATGTTGAACTCACCGCGAAACTTGACGAATTTGACAATGGTGATTCCAAGAAATCAGGGTCGAATCAAGAAGGAGACGACGACAATTCCGGTCCTGCAAATCAAAGCGGCAAACTCGGATTGAGTTTGCAGCCGGTCACTCCGCAGATCGCTAAGCAGCTCGGCCTCGATTCCGATTCCGAAGGTGTTGCCGTGACTGAAGTCGACCAAAGCGGCCCCGCGGCAGAAGCCGGCATTGATCGAGGCGACGTTATCCTTGAGATAAATCGAAAGCCGGTTAATTCCGTAGCTGACGTTAAATCGGCACTCGGTTCGGCCGAAGGCAAACCTGTCCTTTTGCTGATAACACGCCGCGGGCAGACGATATACCTTACGGTTAAGCCGGAATAGACAGAAGCCGGCTATAAAATAGCCCTAACGAAAAAACTCCCGGTTCATCATTGAACCGGGAGTTTTCTTTTTGGTCGGGACGACTAGATTTGAACTAGCGACCTCTCGCACCCCAACCAAGCTGAGGGTGAATCACAACTTCTCAGGATTGCTCAAAACGCCTCGAAATCGGCTATCTGCGTATCAATCACAACGTTTGAGTAGGTATGCATCGGCAAAAGTGCAACCATTTTGCAACCAACTTACGCAAGTTAGTCCCCGCTAGAAAGTGGACAAAATAGAGCGTGCAGAATCATTAAAATAGCACATTTGATAGAAAATAAACACAAATTTAGTACGTGGTGTAATGTGACATTTCGGCTCCATAAATTTCACATAACACGACGGAATTTACTAGGTATAATACATTAATGAACCTCGGCCGGGAACATCTCTTAGGTTGATCTCCGTCGCCCGCCCCCCCAACATTTTTGTCGGCCTGTCCGCACGCTGAATTAACTATCATTAAGGGAGCAACTAATACAATAAGAACAGATATAAATTTACACATAACTTTTTCTCCACTTTCTAATTTTCAAAGACGCTGTTACCGTCGTTGACACTATTTTATGTTTCCAATCGCCAACCGTTTCGGGCTTTTGCCGACCGGTATCGCGGCGATTACTTTGTTATTCTTCAGATCAATAACCGAAACGTCATTTGTTGCGGTATTGCTGACAAAGGCGTGCCGACCATCTGCTGTTATTTCAATCCAGTTCGGGTCTTTTCCGACGGTGATGGTGCGTTTCGCCTTCATCTTTGCCGTCTCAACGATTGTGACGGTATTGAGAATCTGGCTGGTTAAATAAAGAAATTTGCCATCCGCCGAAATCGTTAAGCCATGAGCCGCTTTGCCATCAATGGGAAACGCGGGCAGTCCGAAATCAATCGCCGAAACAATCTTCTTTTCGGTCGTATTAATTTTCAAAAAACCGTTGAGCCAGCGAAGCGTCAGATAAAGCCAGCGTCCGTCGGGCGAAACTGTCAACACACGCGGAAATCCGTAAACGGTTATTTCACCGCTTAGTTCTTGTTTGGCATGGTTAACAATCACGAGTTTTCCATCACCCTCAAGCGTGACGAAAATACTTGAACCATCCGGCGAAGATTGCAAAATATGCGGTCCGCGTCCGACCGAGATCGTTTTTGCTACCTGATTTGTAGCCGTGTCAATGACTGAAAGCGTCCCTTCGCCGTTGTTGGTTACATAAACTTTAGTACCGTCTTTGCTGATAATTAGTTGATTTGGCGTTTTCCCGACGGCGATATTTGTAACAGCTTGCCGCGTCACCGCATCAATTAACGTCACATTGTTGTCGCCTTCGTTGCTGACATACACCTTGCGTCCGTCCGGCGTAACGGCAACGCCGTGCGGTTTTTTTCCCGTGCGTATGTCGGTAATTTTTTGATTGGTTTTTGCGTCAATCAAAGAAACAAAATCCGAATTGTAGTTCGTTACATAAACCGTTTCACCGGCAATCACCTGCGAAATGGTAAAACCAAGAACCAAGAAAACGGGAAGAACTGCGGATGTGAGTTCCTTCGTAAATGATCGCTTAAGCATGATCTCTCACCTCAAATTAGAGACATTCATCTCATCTGAATCTGAATACTGACGAGCCTAAAATCCGCTCATTTTCAATCCCGACTCGATCCGACGATTAACTTCGTCCCAATTGACGTTCTGCATGAAAGCGTCAATATATTTTGCCGCGGCCGCACCATAATCCATTTGATAGGAATGCTCATACATATCCAGTACGAGCAGCGGGCGCGAAAACGGCGGGTTGTGGGCGTGGTCGGCTTGCCAGTAATTATGAATCTCGCCGGTGTGATAATTATGAGCCAGAACTACCCAACCGGCACCGCCGGACAGCGCGTTCGCGGTTTTCTTGAATTCCGCTTCCCAATTTTCAAAGCTCCCGAACGATCGATCGATCAGCTTCAATGCCGCCCCGTCCGCCTTCCCGTTTCCGCCGAGATTTGCAAAATACTGTTCGTGCAGCACAACCGATCCTGTGCGGATCAACTCCTCGCGTTTCACGTCGCCATAAAGATAAGCCGGCAGATCTTTTTCTTTGAACATCGCGGCGAGACGCTGTTCTACGACATTGAGAGCATTCACGGAACCCGCGTAATTGTTCTCGTGATGCGATCTGATCAGCTTCTCGGAGATACCTTTCAGTTTGCCTGCGTCGAATGGCAACGGTTTCGGTTTATGTTTTCCCGCAAAGACCGACGCGGTCGGTTGGATTTGGGCTCCACCTGTCTGGCCAAGCGTTAAAATTGCAGCTCCCGCTCCCAAGATCCCGCCAACTGCTTCACGTCTATTTAGTTTTTTCATCGTAGTATCCTCCTTGGTTTTGACTCTAAAAAAAGAAAGTCTTGAACAAGCCCGCCGCTCCCCCAAGCAGGACTATCAACAAAACGCCCATCTTGATTTTGTATAGTGCAATAAATGCAGCGATGCTCAATACGGCGGCAAACCAATCAGCGTTTTGCCAAGACGAGTTCGGGAATATAACCGCAGCGCCGAAAACCAACGCCAGATTCAAAACGACTCCGACCACCGCCGATGTTACTCCCGACAAAGCCCCCGTCAAATTCTGATTGCCGCGCAAATACTCGATATAAGGTGCACCGACGAAGATGAAGAAAAATGACGGCAAAAAAGTAACGTAAGTCGTAATCAAAGCTCCGATAACCGCACTCGTCGTCTGACTCATTCCGCCCGGATTGTTCCACGCCGCCATAAATCCTATAAACTGCAAAACCATGATCAGCGGTCCGGGCGTGGTTTCGGCCAGAGCTAATCCGTCAACCGCCTGCGTTTTGGTAATCCAACCGAAACTGCCCGCCGCCGCTTGCGTTACATACGCTAAAACGGCATACGCGCCGCCGAAAGTAACGACCGCCGCTTGCGAAAAGTAGAGATATTCCTGCGCGTGCAGACTGTCGTAACCGCGCCACAGTCCCAAAGCAACAAAAGGCAAGATCCAGAACGTGATGCCGACCGAAAGAGTTTTGAAGATCCGTTGCCGATTCGGAATGGTATGCTTGGGCGGCGCGGCGTTGTCGTCAATGACAAACGGTAACTCATTGTCGGAGTCTTCCATCGTCTGCTTGCTTTCTTTAACTTTATTTTTCGGGACAAAAACTTCGGGAAGGAAATTCACTCCCAGCAAACCGATCACAGCCGCCGCCAAAACGATAAGTGGAAACGGGATTGCGAGAAAGTAGATCGAAACGAAAGCGAGTCCGGCAATGACAAAATGTACCCATCGTTTGAGGGCTTTGCCGCCGATCTTGATAACGGCTTCGACGACAATCGCGACGACGATCGGCTTGAATCCGGAAAGAACGCCGGCCACCGCCGGAACATTGCCGTGCGCCGCATAGACATAGGAAAGGACGAGCAAAATTAGTATCGACGGCAGTATGAAGAATAATCCTGCGACAATACCGCCCCATGTTCGGTGCATCAGCCAGCCGATGTAAATAGCTAACTGTTTGGCCTCCGGTCCGGGCAACAGCATGCAATAGTTCAGCGCGTGCAGGAATCGCTCGTCTGAAAGCCAGCGCCTTTTGTCGGCCAGTTCCTTATGCATTATCGCGATCTGCCCAGCCGGCCCGCCGAAGGAAATCCAGCCGAGTTTGACCCAGAAGCGAAGGGCCTCAGCAAACGAAACCTCCCGAGCCAACCCGATTGGATCCTCCCGTTGACCTCCGAGACTCTCTCGATAATTTTCCGACGCTGTCATTTTTCCTTTTTGCTTTTCGGCCGCACCGTTCGCGATCCTGTCTCATCCTTCGATAACTCTACATTCCTGAATAGTTCATACAAGCCATCAAAAACCGAGAAGGAACCCTTTAACCTTTCGTTATCGTCGTCGTATATTTCCGCCAGTCCGCGAATAACTGTGTTAACGCCGTTCGCTTCAAGCCTGTTGAACTTACCGTCTTTAACGTCGACATCGTGAACTATCTCGGCTATCTGTCTTAGGGCGGCGTCGCCGTCCAACGCAAAGCTCTTGATGATCGTTTCGAAACTGCAGTCCTCGCCCCGATGCGTGAAATCCGCACCTACCATATCGAAGCTGACGCTGCCTTCGGTTGGGGTTCCCTCGTCGACAAAGCCGAAGCGCGGGCGCCTGTCGATGAACCTCTTGATCAGCCAGCCGCACGCCAGGCGGTCGATGTGCGGGTTCTTTCGCGTCACCCACCGGCGGTTTTGATACGTTGATCTGCTTGCCTCGACCGATTCATTCTGCGACCGAACTTTTCCCTCGTCTGCGCCTTTCGCTCTATGCAACTCTATTCGACACTTTTCGAACGACTCTTGTACTTTCGGAGCTTTTAAGGCGGAAAAAAAATCAGTCGCCAGCGCTCGGTCTAATTCCTGGTTCAAGCTGCTCAGTTCTGATTCGTACTGTCCGAGTTTGCCTGCAGGCAGGGCGGCGCTTCTCTTTTGCCCTTTCAGCTCCCCGCGAATCCTTTCAAATTCTGTGATCAGCCTCGTGAACTCCTCGTCGCTTTGCCGTCGGAACGCCGAAATGATCTCTTCGTCGTCAGCCCCCTCGATCGAATCGGCCCGAAACACGCTCGCCTCGCCGCCAGCCGACTCGATCTCCTGCCGCAGCCATTGGAAGTCCTCCTCCGTTTTTTCTTCGAATGGCAGAACGTAAACAGAATTCTTTATCGCAAGGGCCCCAAGGCTTTGCAGTTTCCTCCAAACACGCACTCTTAAGTTAGTCGGCTTGGTGGGCAGCTGATGTACGAACAATAACCACTTTGAAGAATGTATCGACATACAATTCGAATTGTAGCAATCTTCGCACTGTAACAGGTGTTACATTCTTATGCAATGCCACGAAGTTGTCGTAAATAACCGAAATTTCTGGAGACGAATTACGAGATGTGGAGAGCGGAAGGAAGATGTACTCGAACTGCTAACAAGTAGTCCTCGCTATCGACGCAGGAGTACTTATGAAAAGCCGCTCGTACCGCAGCAGACTTGATCTCGACATCCAGTTTCTTCTTGGCAAGGAATTTGGTAGATTTAGTCCTCTTTCCTGATCAGCAGATGATGCACGAGTTCGATCAGCCCTATTGAGACTGCGACCACGTTAGCAGGATTGCGTCAATATGACGCAGATCATGTTTTCTCGCCGTGACAAGTGTGACCTTTAATGTTGTCGAGAGAGATCCGGAATAGAACTTCGGCCAAGAAGATTGGCAAACGGCAACACAGGTAGAGTCAAGACTGTAAATTAGACGCACCATTGAGAAGAGCGGCGGAAGAAGGGGAAATGTTGATTGATTCCTTCAATCGAAGAGTCAAAGACCTGCGGGTTTCAGTTACGGACCGCTGTAATTTTCGATGTTTCTATTGCGATCCTGATCCGGCCCCTTGCACCTCAAGTGATCCGAATCTTTTGACCTTCGACGAGATTCACTTTCTCTGTGAGGTGTTCGTCTCACTCGGGATCGAAAAGATACGGCTGACCGGCGGCGAACCCATGGTTAGGAAGGGGCTTGAACTGCTTGTCTCTAAACTTGCAAGCCTCAAACGCCGTGGCCTTCAAGAACTCGCGATGATCACTAACGGTAGCAACTTCGCAAATAAAGCTGCCCTGTTACGATCGAGTGGTCTGAACCGGGTGACATTCTCGCTGGACAGTCTAAAGCCGGGCACATTTCGCTCAATTACGGGCTCCGATAAACTCTCGGACGTGCTCGACTCGATCGAGGCCGCCCGATCTGGCGGATACCCTAATATAAAGGTCAACGCTGTGATCGTCCGGGGCAGGAATGACGATGAGATCGTTGATCTTGCTCGATTTGCAAGAGGAAACAATTTAACCGTCAGATTCATCGAGTTCATGCCTCTTGATA
>CAZGSC010000042.1:0-21388 GCA_964528325.1 uncultured Chloracidobacterium sp.
GGGACGTTCACGCGGTTTTGGTTTTGTCGAAATGGCCAATCAGGAAGACGGCGAAAAGGCCATTGCCGAACTTAACGGCACCGAACAGGGCGGCCGTGAGATCAAGGTCAACGAAGCCAAACCCCGCGAAGATCGCGGTGGCCGAAATGGTGGTGGATACGGCGGTGGTGGACGTTCGAACCGCTGGTAGGTTTTAACTAAATTTGAAAATTGGCTGTCTGAAAAGGCAGCCTATTTTATTTTGTGGGGTTCGTTTTTCTGGGTTTGTGTTTTGGTGTTTCGGCATTTTGAAAATTTTTGACGGCAGATGTTCCTACATTCATTGAGCCGCCCGCACTTTTGATAATAAGTTCGACCTCCCTTGCTTTTTTTCCGTCGAGAAAAAGGTCGACACGATATTTACCAGGCGTCCATTTGCCCTCCGGCCGGCCGGTGAAATTGACGCGATTTTGCCCGTCCTTTGTCGTATAGCTGGCAGTAACAACCTTTGTCTCGGGCTTTACTCCAGCGACGTTTACAGCGACAAAATTCATCTTCACAACGGTGCTTGAGTCTGATTCAAGCAAAACGATGCAGTAGATAGGAATATCGGTTGTCTGAAATTCAGTCACCTGCTCGCCGGCCTTACCGCTGCCGTCGTCTTTGGCTAGATAGACTTCCTCGATGCCGCCCGTGATCTTGGGTTGATCTGTTTGTGCAAAAGCCGCCTGACAGAACAACAACAAAAATATGATCAGAAAATTAACTTTCACTTTCACTTTGAACCGCGAACCAGCCAATTAGTTGCATTTAGGCTGTGAATATTTAGCAATGTATAATCACAATCACATTTTCGATGCGATTCGTGTTTACAAGACGTTTTTTTATTCTGCTCGCCCTGGGGATCGTCCCGCTGTCTATCTCATGGACATTTCCGGCATTGCGATATGCTGTCTTGGCTTACGACATCGTTCTTTTCATCATGGCGTTGGCTGATATGATTGTCAGCCGCAAGTTGCCGGACGCACTTACCGCCGTGCGCGAATTCGACAGACGTTTTGCGATCGGCGACCCAACTACAGTCAGCGTTAATATTTCAAACGCCTCGAATCGGCCGCTTCACCTAAAGATCAAAGATGAATATCCGGCAGCGATGATCCTAAATGAACCGCGCGAGGCTGAATTTACGGTTGAAGCGCAAGCAACAGCGAAATTTCTTTATTCAGTAACGCCGACGCGACGCGGGAAGTATGAATTTGGTCATATCGCCGTGCGCTATCTTTCGCGGATCGGACTCGTTTGGTGTCAGATTGAACTTGGCCAACAGCAATCTGTGAAGGTCTATCCAAATATGCGCCGCGCACGCGAGATGGAACTAAAGGCTTTAGGGGCTCGTTCCTTCCTCGCGATCCAGAGAAAGGCGATACGTCGAGGCGAAGGGCGTGAATTTGAATCAATGCGCGATTATGTTCGCGGCGATGAATTGCGGCACATTTCGTGGACTACAACAGCACGACGTTCAAGGCTGACGACGCGTCAATATCAGATCGAACGTGACCAAACGGTCATAATTGCTCTCGACGCCGGGCGTTTAATGACCGGCCGCATTGGCAACGAAACAAAATTCGATACTGCGATCCATGCGTCGTTGGCACTGATGTCAGCCTGTGTTCGTGCCGGTGACAATTGCGGCCTCGTCGTCTTTGGCAGACGCGTGATCAAGTTCCTGCCGCCAAAACGTGGCGTCGAATATATCGACGCAGTGCTCGAGGCTCTGCACGATCTAGAACCTGAACTGATCGAGCCATCTTATGCACGCGGTTTTCAATTTATCGCATCCAATTTAAAGAAGCGGTCCTTTGTCGTGGTCCTGACCGATCTTGTCGATAAAGACAGCTCAAAGGAATTAATAAATTCGCTGAAACTGCTTCGCCCGCGTCATCTGCCGCTGGTGGTGACGATCGGCGACCGTGACCTCAATGCCGCCGTCAGCCACTCACCAAAAGACCTAAAAGAAGTTTTCACGCAATCCGCCGCCGAGGAGATCATTCATCAACGCGAATCGGCGCTAAAATTAGTCGAATCACTCGGCGGCCTGGCCCTCGATGTAACAACCCAAACGTTGGCACCCAAACTGCTGGAAACATACCTTCGAGTTAAAGAACGAGGGCTGCTGTAATTTACTTCAATGATCAACGAATTATGTCGCACGAAGGCCTGATCCTCATTATCTATACGACAAAATATCGGTTGGGTGGCAGTCAATTCCCTGTCGTCGCCGAAACGCTCGCGAGTGAAAAACGTGAAACCGGTTTTAGCGGTGAGATCATAACGCGAGCTGTTGAAAGCAAACGCGATGTTTTGCAAGTGATTGACGAGATCAAGCGGGCCGGAAAACAGATAGCCGAGTTTCATTTTGTCGGCCATTCGGGAATGTATGGGCCGATGTTTGGCACAGTTGCTTTCCCCGAACAGTTTTCGCCATATGAATGGGAACAACTGGAGATACCGTTTGCTGCGGGAGCATCCGCGTATTTTCATTGTTGCCGTTCTGCACGCTGGTTTGCACCTTTCTTTGCACGAACATTTGATGTGACAGCTTACGGTTTCTTTTGGTACACGACATTTTCACGCAGCAAAGCCAGTTACAAATATGCCGGTGACAGCACAAGCCGCCCTCTTTATACGATCGGCTGCAAAGGACGCAAATCGCATGGTTTTTCGGCATCGGCGCAAAAATTCTTAGGTCTGATGCCCGCAGAAAAAATGAAGGCCTTTGAGCCGCAACTGCCAACTGGCGATACTTCTTACGATCATGTTGCCGAGCTTTATGATGCGGCGTTCGAGGATATCCGCGTCCGCAGGGACGAGTGGCGATGGCTCAACGAGCATCTTCCAACCGAAAAGATACGCGTTCTCGACATCGGCTGCGGCAACGGAGCATTGCTCAATGCGTTAAGCGAGCGGCTGGAATCCGGTTTTGGTGTAGATGAATCGGAAAGGATCATCGAACGAGCCAGGTTAAGGAGTTCTAAGATCTCAAATTTGAAATTTGAAAGCATCGTTGGGCCGGTGCTGCCTTTTGGGGACGCTGAATTTGATATTGTGATCTCGCTTATGTCATTCAGATATCTCGATTGGGATCCGCTGCTTCAAGAGATAAAACGTGTAACAAAACAAGGTGGTAAATTTCTGATTATTGATATGGTCACCGTTCCAGTTGCTTTTGGCGAATATCCACGGCTTTTGAAGGACAAACTGCGCACGAAGCGTGATCAACGATCGAATTCGAAATTCAACATCGCTCTGCAAAAGCTGGTTTCGCATCCGGACTGGAAAAAGATGCTCGAATACAATCCAATACGCTCTGAGCACGAGATGAAATGGTATCTCGAAAGTCGCTTCCCCGGACAAAAGATGCAGACATTAAATATGGCTTGGAACTCGCGAATTGTCGCTTTTGATTCCGGCCCGATAGAAAACGGAATCGAGGTAAGACTCTCATATCCATAAATGAAACTTCTCGGGATCATAGATTGGGGCATCGGCGGCATCAGCATTCTTAAGCTGATAAAGAAACAGCTTGGCGATATACCCATTGTCTATTTCTCGGACACCGGCGTCACTCCTTACGGTAAAATGACGAGAGTTGAACTCGTTTCGCGCCTTAATATCGTTATTTCCTTTCTTCGATCAAAAGGCATCACAAATCTCGTTATCGGCTGCAACGCTGCAAGCACGGCAATTCCGCATTTGAGCGACCACGGTATCAAGATCGAAGGCGTGATCGAAAAGGCCGTCGCTGAAGCCGTAAAATTGAAGCCCAAACGCCTCGGGCTGATAGGCGGACGCCGAACAGTTCTTTCAGGTGTTTACCGAGATGCCTTTACCAAACACGGCATTACATTGGATCAGCGTATCGCTCAGCCGCTGTCCGGCCTTATCGAGAGTGGTGATGTTTCTTCCGGGGTTCTTCGAGCTGAATGTAACAGGATATTGAAACCTCTAAGACATTGTTCCCATATACTACTCGCCTGTACGCATTATCCGGCAATCCTTCCGGTGATGAAAGATCTTGTTGGGGACAACGTCGTTTTTATCGATCCGGTATCTGCATTGGTAAATGTGGTGCAAGGGTGGGATATCCCACCCGGCGGTGGTGATATTTATTTGACGACTGGGAATTCCGCAAAGATGAGGGCTGCCGCCGCCGCAGCTTTTGACTGGCGGATCGAACACGCCGAGAAGATCAAACTTTGACCCAATTTGCCGACTAGCGTAAATTGAAGCTATGCCATCCAGGGTATCAGATACATTCTTCGGTAAGGCCGGAGCCGTGACGAGCGGCGAACTCCACCCCAATGAAGAAGTTGTGTGCCCGCTTTGCGAAATCTCACCAGAGCCTTTTGCAGTAGATTATCAGGGATTTAGTCTATGCCGGTGTGGAGGCTGCGGGTTAGAGTTCGTCAGCCCCCGATTGAGCTTTGAGGAACTGGCGGACAAAGTATATTCTGACAACTACTTTCCAAAACGTGATGGAGAAAATCGGCCATCCGACGAAACTATCCATTACATTCAGCGCCAGCTTTCAGATTTCAGCAGACTGCTTGGCGGCCGAAAGAACGTACTTGATATCGGCTGCGGTAATGGAGCATTTCTTGATTTTGCCCGCGAAGCAGGGTGGAGGATCGCAGGAGCTGATATCAAACTATCACCCGATGCCCACGCTCTTAGCTGTCCGCTGTGGGAAGGCCGCTTGCAGGAGATCGATTTCGGCGACAATCGTTTTGATCTGATCCGGCTAAATCACGTACTCGAGCATACGCAGGATCCGCTCCAGGAATTGAAAATTTGTCGGGAATTGCTTGAACCGAAAGGAATTCTGTATCTTAGTGTCCCAAACATCACAGGGATCAGCCCGCGGTTGAAAAGCCTGCAGAGCCGTTTGCGGCTCAAATCACACCGTTGGCGTCACTATGCGGCTATGCATCATCTTTTCTTTTTTTCACCTGAAACACTTCAACTACTCGTTGAGCGGGCGGGCTTTCGGGTTCTGGACTGGAATACGCCAGTGCCGAAAAAGGACGGTCAAAATGTAGTAGTTGAAGCTATCTACCGAAGTATTATGGAAAGCAGCCGCTCGTCGAGCATTTTAGATCTTTATTGCACGCCTGCTGATACACGCATTTCCTGAGCCGACGGTGCTTCGGATCTTCGCCCTGCCAATAATAGATAAGAATACATCGCAACCCCGGTACCAATGCCGGTCGCGATCTTGATCGCAGGATGCAATTCAGACGGAGACAGGAAACCCTCGATGGTGCCTGCAATAATAAGGAAACACGCACAGCCGATCACGATCCGCGCTGCTTCGATCCCCTTTTTCTTTAACGCCTGCGCGCGGGTCGTATCACCGGGGTTTATTATCGCGTAGCCGATCATCATTCCGGCGCCGCCGCAGAAAAAAATAGTCGATAGTTCGATCACACCGTGGCCCACCACGAAATACGCTAGCGAATTTCCAAACGGCGGATTCAACCTGTAACAGGCTGCAAAGACACTCCCAAGACGAGCACCTTCAAATGCGAGATCGTAAAACGCTCCGATACCCAAAAATGCTCCCAGGGCAAATACACGAAACGTTACCAGAATATTATTTGAGAGGATGCTGCTCGCTCCGACCTGATTTGCGTCATTGAGTCGAAGCCACCATTGCTCATTGGAATTGATCTGCTCCGTGATCCCTGACAGCATCACGAAATGCGTAAAATCGGTATTGATCCAGGTCGCAATAAATCCGAAGATGGCAAAGCCGGCAAAAACACCGAACGCTATCGCCATATAACCTATGTTTCGACGAAATGTCTTCGGGAAATCCTCAGCAAAGAACTTGCGGATCACTCCGACCCCTTGGGCTTCGGCCCGATAGATCTTGCCGTGAGCTCGAATTACAAGACTATTGAGATAATTGATGAGTTTCGGATCGCGAGTCTCGGCACGAGCTATCGCGAGGTCTGCCGCCGCACGACGGTAAAGCTCTCCAAATTCACGAACCTCCATTCGCGACAACCCGCGAAGCGATGTACCGCTGAGCATCGCCAGCAGGTCTTCGAGCCTCTGCCAATTGTCTTTTCTTTCTTCGAGAAAGCGATTCACGTCAATTGGATTTTAGGTTTTGGGCTTTGGGTTTGCAATTGAGTTTGTTCCGTTCCACCCGAAGTGGAACAAATGGAACACGGGTGGAACGCTTAAAAGCGCTTAATCTGGGACGCGCTCGTCCCAGAGTGTTTAAAATGCGTCCCTGGTCACTGTCAGCGGCCCGACACAGGCCTTGCACCGGTGTTCTGCCAATTTCCCGAAACGTCGCCCATCAGCAACGCTATAAAGTCCTCGCCAGTAATGTTACCAGTCACCGACGAATATGTGCGGTTCACAGGGATAAATTTCCACGTTCCGGTTTGCATTCCACTGCCGTTAGTCACGAATAGTGCGATCTGAGCTGCGTCAAAGGATGAGACGATCCCGTTGCCGGTGACATCGGCGACGACCAGAGCATTGCCGGTCAAAGTGGTGGTTCCTGCAACGTGCAGAGCGATCTTACCGGCGTCAAATGATGTTATGCCGTTCACGCCGCCTATTTTTGTTGGAGTTACGGTATAAGACCCTGAGCCAAAACCGGTGAGCGTATATTGCCCAGCCGTTGCTCCCGGAGCTGCAGTCGTCGTAATCACGTTTGGCGAGCCCGCACCCGTGATCGTCACATTTGAGACAAATCGCGGCGTCGGAGCACCGACGGCGTTGCCGTAAGTTACGGTGCCGCTGATCGCCGCGGGATTTGGCGCAGTGCTGTTTATTAGAAACAGAAAGGCGCTTATTTGCCCGATCAAAGGACTGCTGCTCGTGCCGTTGACTGAATTGGTGTTGGTCGAAGTCGCGTCACTGCCATCAGTCGCGTAGGCATAGACGATATGAATTCCATCTTGCAGCGGCCCGACAGTGCCGCTTTGGGTAGTGCTGCCCGAGGGCGACGCAGTCATCCACGGCCCCGTCCACGTATCAACTTGATAATGGATCTGCTGCACAGGCGGCGGCGTAACCACTGACGCTGTGCTCGCTGTAAACGTGAAAGAACGCGAAGTGGAATTCGGCGCAAAAGACTGCGGCGTGATGCTTACGGTCAGCGGGATCGACTGTACAACCTGTGGGCTGATGGCGGTCACGTCGGCGCTTATTTTATTGACGTTATAGGCCTTGTTCGTCACCGGATTGACGGCAATAGCGATGGGCTGAAGTCCGGCCGCGAGATCAACATGGGTGTTGTCCACTCCATTGATGACAGTTACGTCGCCGCTGACATTATTCGCAACATAAATCTTGTTGGTCACAGGATCGACAGCTACATCTCTGGGGCCCGACCCGACCGGGACTGTCACAGTGGTATTGTCGGCTCCGTTAATGACCGTCATATTGTTGCTGTTTTGATTGACAACATAGATCTTATTGGTCACCGGATTGACCGCGACCGCGCGTGGAAAAGCGCCGACCGGAACCGTCGAAGTAAAGTTGTTCGCCCCCTGGATCACCGTCACGTTATCGCTAGCTTCGTTAACGATGTAGATCCTGTTGGTAACAGTGTTGATCGCAAGAGCAAAAGGGTCACTGCCGGTCACGAGAGTTGTGTCGATCGTGTTATCAGCTCCGTTGATGACCTTTACAGAGTCGTTGAGAGTGCCGTTCCGTTGGGTAACGTAGATCTTGTTGGTTACGGGATTAATGGCAAGCGCATCTGCTCTACTACCAAGTGGGAACGTCACCGTCGTGAGGTCCGCTCCATCTATAACGGTTACTGAATGATCTCCATTAGAAACATATATCTTGTTCGTCACGGGATTGACCGCGATCTCATTCGGGGCAACGCTGCCGACGGGTATTGCCGTTCCGGGAACGTCCGTCGCTCCATCTATTACTGATACGGTGTTGTTAGAGTTAGTTGTATATATTCTGTTAGTCACCGGATTTACCGCGATGTGTCGGGGGGTGCCTGGCAGTGAATGAGCTATTGTCGAGTTATTCGCGGCGTTGATCGTGACGATAACGCCTAAGGCGATCCCACCACAATCTGCGCCGCAGCGAGCGACATAGACCTTGTTAGTAACCGGATTGATAGCGATGATCTGTGCACGGTCGCCAAGCGAAATGGTCGCCCTAGTATTGTCCGCCCCATCGATGACCGTCACCGTGCCGGCGGCTATGTTGTTTGTCACATAGACCTTGTTCGTTACCGGATTTATCCCAGCCCCAAAGAGAGATGACCCGGCGGGAATAAATGACGCACCGCTGTTCGTCGCCCCGTCAATGATCGAGACGCTCGAGCTGCCCTGACACGTCACATATATCTTGTTTGTAGTTGGATTGATCGCCACCGACGTAGGACTAAGGCCGGCGGCCGGGAACGTCACCGCCGAGTTGTCCGCTCCGTTTATGACCGTCACGTTGTTGGTGTTATTGTTAGCGACATATATCTTGCTCGTCACCGGGTTAACCGCCACGGATAAAGGGCCGGTACCAGCCGCGACAGGTGTCGTGGTGTTGTTTGTGCCGTCGATGACAGTCACATTGGAACTGCCATTGTTAGCGACATAGATCTTATTGGTCACCGGATCGACCGCAACTGCCTTTGGACTAGTTCCAACCGTTACGGGCACTGAGCTGTTGTCGGTGCCATCGATGACCGTCACATTGCTGCTGCTGCTGTTGGCGACATAGATCTTATTTGTCACCGGATTGACGGCAACAGAAAAGGGGGCGGTGCCAACAGGAATGGTCGCCGTAGTGTTGTCCGAGCCATTGATGACGGTCACGTTGTTGCTGCTAAGGTTAGCGACGTAGATCTTGTTGGTAACCGGATTGACCGCAACGGAAAAGGGCACGCTGCCGACCGTTACGTTTACGGTCGAGTTGTCCGCTCCGTTGATGACCGTCACGCTTGTGCTGAATGCATTCGCCACATAGATCTTATTTGTTACCGGATTGACCGCAATGGCAGTGGGACTGTGGCCTGCCGTAACGGTAGCTGTTGTGTGGTCTGCTCCATTGATGACGGTCACACTGCCGTTGATGGTGTTGTTACACGGCGAACCGCAGTTAGCAACATATATCTTGTTTGTTACCGGATCGACCGCGATCGCTCCGGGAAGACTTCCGACAGGGATACTGTTTTGAAGGCTGTCGGCGCTGGCCGTGTTCAGACAAATTGCAAAGAAGCACGCCGACGCAGATACGCCGATCATGAGCCAAGCACACCTCCACAGTTTGCTCTGCTTTTTCAGAGAAGCGAGAATACTGGAAAATGAAAACCGCATCGTGGTTTTTTTAGCGCTCGTCAGAAAAACCTGTACAGGTCTTTAAAGTACAAACAAGGGCGATCAGAAAAACGCTTAATTGCCTTAGACTACTCTCGATCTTTTAGTAATGCAAGTAATTTTGGGCACAGAAAATATCCTGTTTAAAGCCATAACTCTTACGTTTTTGCCAATTATAAATACAAAACCTAAAATCTAGTGTCACAGATGTCAGAAGCAGTTCGCAAATATCACGAGGAAGAAGAGATCGGCAAAACCTACGACTTTCGAGTAGCCCGCCGCCTTGTTCGGTATATAAAACCGTATTGGAAACTCGCGACTGCGGCCATTGTCCTCACACTGCTCACAAATGTGCTTATCAGCACGCAGCCGTATTTTACTAAAATGGCGGTGGACGATTTCATCACGC
This sequence comes from uncultured Chloracidobacterium sp., assembly GCA_964528325.1. GTDB lineage: Bacteria > Acidobacteriota > Blastocatellia > Pyrinomonadales > Pyrinomonadaceae > OLB17. The sequence goes on from CAZGSC010000042.1 coordinate 9,751, forward strand.
CAAAGCGCGTAGATGGGATCTGGCTGTTTGCGTTAGCATTTTTCGGAGTTTTCCTTTTTCGGTTCATTTTCTCGTATTTGCAGGAAATATTGCTGAATAATGTCGGTCAAAGGGTCATGTTCGACCTGCGAACCGAGCTTTTTACTAAGCTGCAGCAGCAGGAGATCGCGTATTACGATGCCTATCCGGTTGGCCGGATAATGACACGTCTGACATCAGACGTCGATGCTCTAAATGAGCTGTTTACGTCCGGCGTTATCGATGTTTTAGGCGATCTGGTCATTATCTTTGCGATTATTGGGATAATGTTCTGGCTCGATTGGAAATTGGCTATTATTTCGCTAATTACTGTGCCGCTTCTATTTACAGCGACAAACTGGTTTCGCAAACACGCCCGAACAGGTTTTGACCGCGTTCGCACCCGAAACGCCAAACTCAACGCCTTTTTGCAGGAATACCTCTCAGGAGCCCAAACTGTTCAGCTTTTTAACGCCGAAAACAAAGCCAAGGCACGTTTTAGCGAGATCAACGACGATTATCGGCAGGCAAATATTGAGACGATCTTCTATTATTCGATCTTTTATCCGCTGGTCGATTTTATAGGTGCCATAGGCATTGCGGTCGTCATTTTTGCCTTTGGATATGAGACGCTCAGCGGTATTTCAGCTGCCGGAGCCGCTCTTACTGTGGGTATTTTGGCGTCATTTATTCAATATTCGCTTCAGCTTTTCCAGCCGATCCGCGATCTTTCGGACAAATTTAACGTTCTGCAGGCCGCGATCGTGGCTTCGCACCGCATTTTTATCCTGCTAGACCGTGATATCGAGGTCACAACGCCTGAAAAACCAAAGAAAACAGGCCGTGCAAAGGGCCGCATAGAGTTTCAAAACGTATGGTTCGCATACAAAGACGAAGATTGGGTACTGAAAGATGTCTCATTTACAGTCGATCTCGGGGAAAGTATTGCGCTTGTTGGACATACAGGTTCAGGTAAAACCACTATTACCAACCTTTTAATGCGATTTTATGACGTTCAAAAAGGGCAGATCTTGCTGGATGGAGTCGATATCCGAGATTGGCATCTTCACGATCTGAGATCGAATTTTGCTGTTGTTTTACAGGATGTTTTCCTTTTTAGCGGCTCGATCGAGAACAACATCCGGCTCGGAAACGCTGAAATAGGCAGTGAACGCGTCGAATGGGCCGCAAAAGAGGTCCACGCCGATGAATTTATTCAAAAAATGCCCGAAAAATATGCCTCTGAGGTGCGGGAACGAGGCGCCGGCCTGTCTGTCGGGCAAAAGCAGTTGATCTCGTTCGCCAGAGCTTTAGCTTTTGACCCGACAATATTGATATTAGACGAAGCGACAAGTTCGATCGACACTGAGACCGAGCAGCTTATTCAGCGTGCCGTCGAACGTGTAATGGAAAATAGAACGTCCCTTGTTGTGGCACACAGGCTTTCTACGATACAAAAGTGTGACCGGATCATTGTGCTTCACCACGGCGAACTTCGTGAAATAGGCACTCATAACGAACTTTTGGGCGTGCGGGGCCTTTACTGGCGACTGTACCAATTACAATATTCTGACGAAAAACTGCACCTTTCTGCTGATTATGGCCTTGAATCCGGTATAGCTCCCTGATCGAAAGGATAGTATAGATATTTGTTGATTGGAGTATAATAAACGCAGATTGTAATGTTAGACGATTCGAAATTAGCAAAGAATGGCAATGACTGTCCTTGGACCAATCGGGCAGTAACCGTCGAAAAGGTGGCGGAGGCCAAATTGCCCACACAATTTGGTGATTTTATGATCGCCGGCTACCGTTCTACCACAAGTAACGAAGAATTTGTCGTCCTTTATAAGGGCAAAATGGACGGTCAGACACCTACTTTGGTGCGAATCCATTCGCAATGTCTCACCGGCGACGTTTTTGGCTCGATCAAGTGCGATTGCGGACCGCAGCTTCACAAATCGATGGAAATGATCGAGGCCGAAGGCCGCGGAGCCATCGTATATCAGCAGCAGGAAGGCCGCGGCATAGGAATACTCAACAAAATTCGTGCTTACGCCCTGCAGGACCAAGGTGCAGACACGGTCGAGGCGAATGCTCAGCTTGGTTTTGCCATTGACGCCCGAGACTATCAGCAATGTGCCGAAATTCTATTCGATCTCGGCCTTTGTAAGGTGAAAGTGATCTCAAATAACCCTGATAAATTGGCTGCCCTGGAACGAGCGGGCCTGCAGATCGTTGACCGCATACCCATAGAAATTGATGCCGAAGAGCCCGCCGCTCACTATCTCCGTACCAAAAAGGAGAAAATGGGTCATCTTCTCAATTCCTAAGGCTGATTCAACTTTTCCGTTGCGTATTCATAAATATGGAAATCTGTAGTTTCCACCCACGGACCAGCCGCACCTAACTCCTTACCACACAACACTTAGACCGCGGAGTGCGAAAGGCATAGCATTTGCCTCATAGATGTCGAATGTACTAGTGTCTGCGGCCGTACGGCAGTTCACGAATTACATAACCCTTTAGAAAAGGAAAAATCTGAAATATGAAAAAAAATATTAAATTATTTACACTGGCCGTATTTGCGTTAGTTTCGTTACTTTTCGTAACCGCAAGTATGGCCCAAACCAGTACTACGGGTACGGTTGAAGGCTCGGTGACAGACCAGAATGGTGCTGTCGTTTCCGGAGCTTCCGTAACCCTTAGCGGTCCGAACATTATTCGGGCCCAGACAACGACTACGGATGGCAACGGTGGTTTTCGCTTTAATGCGGTACCTCCGGGAAAATACTCGGTAGCGGTAGGCGCTATCAGTGGTTTCCAGGCGACCCGTCAGGAGAACGTCGAGGTTAATCTGTCGAAATCGACAACGGTTAATATCTCGATGAGAGCTGGCGGCGTTGGCGGCACGGTTGATGTTGTTGCTACAACGGATATCGACCAGACCTCTAACACGACTGGCAGCAATGTCACATCTGATCAATTTTCAAACTTCCCGACAGCACGTACGGTCCAATCGTTGTACACGATCGCTCCGACAGTTGCACGCTCAGGCTTGCGCGATGCTTCGGGACGTGACCGCGATCCTTCGGTTGGCGGTTCATCGGGTCCGGAAAACAACTACATCCTTGATGGTGTTGACACGACAGACCCGGCTTTCGGCGGTTCAGGTGCAAACCTTCCGTTCGAATTCGTTCAGGAAGTCGAAGTTAAAACCGGTGCATTCGGTGCCGAATATGGCAAATCGACCGGTGGTATTTTCAACGTTATCACCAAGAGCGGCGGTAACGAGTTTCACGGCGACGTATTCGGCTATTTGACGGCAAAGAGCTTTGTACGTGACGTAAAATCGTCCGCACTGCCCCTTATCGGTGCAGCTTCGAGCAAGTTCTCGGATCTCGATGCCGGTGTTGATATCGGCGGCCCGATCAAGAAAGACAAGCTTTGGTTCTTTGGTGCATTTAACCCGCAGCAGCGCAAGAACGAGTTCTTGACGCAGACATTCCAGGTTCCAGTTGAAAACAAGATCACGACCCCGTTCTACGCGGGCAAACTGACCTGGGGAATCAACGACACGAACACCTTTACCTTCTCAACATTTGGTGACCGCACCAAACAGGAAGGCTTCCTTTTTGGCCTCAATGCACGCGTTCCTAACAGCGGTTTTGGTGCAAACCTCGACAGCTTCCGCGGAACCATCCAGACGTATGGTCAAAATTACACTGGCCGCTTGAACTCGGCTTGGGGCGGCAATTGGACCGGTGAATTCATGTTCGGACTGCACAAGCAGACCGCAGACACCCTTCCGCTGGCTTCACAAGCTGACCGTTCGTTGATCCAGGACAATTTCGCCGTTCTTAGGAATGGAGGAATCCTTTCCCCGACCGATACTACGACTTTCCGTACTAACGGTGACGCCACTTCATTGAGATTGGCTTTCGTTGACGGACGTAACGGTGGTTCGCTGCAGCGCGGCTACACCCGTGACGGATTTGGTTTGGTTTCAGACCAGAACCGTGACAGATGGGAAGCTTCGGGCAGACTCCAGAAGATCTGGGGCAGCCACACTGTAAAGTTTGGATTTGCTTATAACGAAAACAGCTACAAACTCCTCACCCGATCGAGTGGACCTGCAAGAACGTTTGCCGATCCGCGTGGTGAAGAAGTTGGAGCTGCATTCCCTGCGACCGATATGCCGGGCGGCGTTCGTATCACCAATAACTTTGGTGTTTGTATCGCTACCGGTGCAACAACCGCTGAGTGTCCGTCAGCTGCCTTAACGACCAGCTTTAATCGTCTGATCGCTACAGGCCAGGGCCCTGCGGGCATCGCAACAGTTGCGACCAATGCAGCTTTGACGGCAGCACAGTTAAGCACCAATCCGATCCTGATCCTCACGAGCGTTCGTGTACGAGATTTCCTCTTGAACACGGGCGGCCAATCAACAAAAACAAAGGTTGAATCGTTCTATGTCCAGGATGACTGGAAGATCACACGCAACCTGCAGGTCAACATCGGCGGACGCTGGGATTATCAGCAGGCTGATGGTACCCGCTCATCCTATATTAAACTGAACGACTTCTGGGATAACTTCCAGCCGCGTATCGGTTTCACATGGGATTTCACGGGCGACAGCAAGAGCAAGTTCTTTATGAATTATGCTCGTTACCTCGAAACACCGATCCCGCTTGACATCAATGTTCGTGCGGGTGGTGATGACATTCAGCTCGACCGTAACGCTAATGTTAACTTCCTGAACGCCGTTGCCGGCACGACCATCTTCCAGGGAACACACTCTGGTCTTGGATGTCTCGGTTGTGAAGCAACCCCGGTTGATGCAGGTCTCAAACCGCAGACGGTTAATGAGTTCACTGTAGGAATCGAACGCCAAGTCGGCAGAGATTTCTCGATCGGCGCACGTGGTGTTTACAGAGCTCAGGGTTCTGTGATCGAAGACGGTTCGTTTGATGATGGAACAACCTACTTCTTGTTCAATCCGGGTGAGCCGCTTCCTCCGGGACCTGGTGGACCGGCTGGAAATACGGAATACCTGGCATGTAATGGATTGGGCGGAGCTCCTGCTGCACAGTGCTTCGGCCGTGCCCGTCGTTATTACCGTGCTCTTGAGTTTACAGCTTCGAAGCGATTTTCGAACAACTGGCAGATGCTCGCATCGTATGTATACTCAAGCCTCATCGGTAACTACGAAGGCCTGTTCCGTAATGACAATGGACAGTCGGATCCGAACATCACATCGTTGTTCGACCTTCCGAGCCTCCTTGGAAACACGTTTGGACGTCTTCCGAATGATCGCCCGCACCAGTTCAAAATGAACTGTACGTATGCGACACCTTGGAAACTCGTTCTTTCGGGTAACTTCTACGCTCAGTCCGGTATTCCTTTCAACGCTCTTGTACCTCACCCGGTATATGGCAATAACGAAGGATTCGGAGTTCCGCGTGGAACGGCAGTCAATCCGTTTACCGGTTCGACTCGTACACCGACGACTTGGCAGCTCGATATGGGTGCTTATTACCCGATCAAGTTTGGCGAGAAGCGTGAATTCCGTTTGATGTTTGACTGGTTCAACGTCACGAACACACAGCGTGCTGTCCGTGAAGATGAAACTGTTCAGATCAACAGCGGCATCTCTGGTGCTAATTTCATCCAGTTCGCTAACCCCGGATATGGATATGGAACAGTATTCCAGTTCCCGTCGAACTTCAGACTTGGAGCGAAATTTACGTTCTAATTTGATTCCGAATACCCTGCTTGTCAGGGTGTGACGAAACTTCGGGAGAAGCCGCTAGTTGGCTTCTCCCTTTTTATTTTCCCAGCCGTCGTTTGGCTAACCATTGTTTTGGAAATGGGTTGGGACGGCTTATGATATGAGTGAATGCAAAAAGAGCACTCACTTCAGGAGGTTGGCATTATGATCTCGGATACAAGGGTTCTCAATTCAGGAAGGCATTTCGGGCTTCGTGTTGCTCTCACCTTAGCTATGCTCGCGTTTCCAGCTATTGCAGCCTTTGCTCAGGGGGGCACGAATAACACCGGAAATGGCGGCCGGCACATCGTTCAGGGTCGCATATTTGTTGAATCCGGACGCCGGGCTGCAGTTCAGGGCCTCAAGGTCACTCTTCAATCCCTTGGCCTTGGTGACCTCACAGTCTTTGTCGATAGCAACGGATCATTTGTATTCAGAAATCTCGTCCCGGGTTCCTATGTTGTTATCATCGAGGAAAATGATACGTTTGAGGCTGTGCGCGAGCCTGTTTACATCGATGCGCCCGGTGGATCATCGAGTATTTCAGGGATGCCAAGACTTAGTACCGCTCCTACCATCGCAAATCTGCAGGTGTTTCTTAAACCAAAACGCATTGAGGCCTTGATCAATGAGGTGCTGAATGCGAAATGGTCCGCAATACCTCGGGACGCGGTTCAACATTTCAAACGCGGACTGGAATTTCTACAGTCCGGTAAAGACCATGAAGCCGAAGCGGAGTTTCGCAGTTCGGTCACCATTGCTCCCAATTTTGCGCCTGCCCATACGGCGATCGGCAACCTCGAGCTAAAAGCAGGGAAGCTTGAACCTGCGGTGGAGTCATTTAAACTTGCGATCCGCTATGATGCGACTGATTTCGATGCCAATCTGAATCTGGGCATTGCTTACCTCAATCAAAAAAAATTGGATGAGGCAGAATCCGCTCTGGTCACAGCCGCCTATTTAAATCGCTATGCCGTGACGCCGCATTATTACCTGGGCTTGCTTTTCTCAACTAAGAATAATCCGGATGTCGCTCAGAAAGCTTTTGAAAAGGTTAAGGAACTCGGCGGCGGAAAGGGCCTGCCGATCATTCACAAATATCTGGGGCGGATATACATGCATAAACAGATGAACAAAGAAGCTGTGAACGAGTTTGAGACCTATTTAAGTCTTGTTCCCGCTGCCAAAGATGCCGAGGCCGTTCGAAAGGACATTGCAGAGATCAAAAGCCGCCCAAATAAGCCAAATTAACGAATGCCCCGACTAGAACGCATCTATCGCGACTCGGTTCACGACATTATCCGATTAAATACGGGGACAGACGAGGGTCGCCTTGTGGTTTCTCTGATCGATACTCCCGAGTTTCAACGGCTCAGGAGAATTCGCCAGCTTGGGCTCGCCTATTTTGCGTATCAGTCCGCCGAGCATTCGCGTTTCACGCATTCGCTTGGCGCATTTCATCTAGCTGGACGTATGATCGCAAAATTGCGCGTCAGTTACGATATTCCTGCAGAAGCTCAAACAGCGGTCCGCGTCGCCGCTCTCTTGCACGATCTTGGACACGGCCCTTTCTCTCACGTCATAGAGAACATACTTGGATTCCATCATGAGCAATTTACGATCGATGCAGTTTTGAGCAGCGAAACCGAGGTTGGACGGCTTCTAAATGATTTTTCGCCCGACCTGCCGAAAGACATAGCGGCGATCATACGCGGAGATTTCCGGCCGAGAGCTCTCGGCCAGCTTGTATCGTCTCAGCTTGACGTTGACCGGATGGACTATCTGCTTCGGGACAGCCTAATGACCGGTGCGAAATACGGCATTTTTGACCTCGAGTGGATAATCAAATCGATCGAGATAAACGAGGCTGACGATCATCTATATGTCTCTGCCCCCGGTATCTATGCTGTCGAAGACTATCTTCAGGCGAGATATTATATGTATCGTCAAGTGTACTTTCATCGGACGCTTCGCTCAGCCGAAGCCGTACTAAGAGTTTTGCTGCGGCGAGCGATCATGCTGTTTCAAAACGGTGGAGATGTCTGGCGGGCGGACGGCACTCCAATGCAGAAAGTCCTCGCCGGTGAAAAACTCACGCTGAAAGAACATCTTGAAATTGATGATTCAGATATCTTGTTCAGTATAAAGCGGTGGCAGCATTCGACCGACTCTATCCTAGCCGATCTGTCAGCCAGATTTTTGAATCGACGGCTTTTCAAAGCCTTTGACCTTGATATGCCGGAATCTGATCGCACCGCGTTCATTACTAATTCGCGAAGGATCGTAGCTGATGCGGGCTTCGACCAAGATTATTATTTTGTCGAGGACGAGGCCGGCAATATCCCTTACTCTTTCTATTCAAAGGAAGCGTCTGATCCGAAAAATCTCATCTATGTTGAGCAAGGATTCTCTACGCCGGAAATACGCGAAATATCCGCCGTCAGCCCTGCAGTTCGCGGCCTTCAAGAAGGCTATCGCATACACCGTATTTGTTTTCCAGCCGAATTGAAGGATGACATCGCAGGACTTTACCATAAGAGTTAAGTATGTCGGCACTGTCGTATAGGATCTTTCAGGGCTTCTGCTTTATTCTATTGATCTTCGTTGTCACTGCGGCGGCGCAGAAAGTGGCCGTTTTGTCGCCTGACGGTACTGAAGCAAGCCGCGATTTCGCAGAAAGGCTCGAAGGCTCTCTGGCTCCAAGCTTCCGCATCACGGATAACGCTATGACTGAAGCCGCTTTTGCTTCGACAAAGGCGGATAACAAGTTCAATATGACTGCGGATGAATCAAAGACCGCAGGATCAGCTATCGGCTGCGACTTTTTTATTCTTGTCAAAACAGAAACCCTTCGAAGGAGTTCCTCAAAACGAGCACAGTATTACGAATCGCACGCCGCTGTCTATGCTGTTAGTTCGCGCACAGGCAGGCTTGTTTTCTGGGGCTTACCTCGATTTGAAGCCGCAACGCCGCAAGAAGCTCAAACTTTACTCAATTCGACTGCAGTGCCGCTGGCGTCAGAGATCGCGAACAAATTGAGAGCGGCCATGAAAAGCGAATTAGCCGAACCACCACTCATCCAAATGGAAGAGCCGCCTGTGCCTGATTCTCCAATGTCCAAAGCCCTTCGCACTCCGGTGCCCTACCGGAGAATGAAACCTGAGTACACATCCGACGCATTTCTTTATGCAATACAAGCAACGGTAGATATCATTGTCGACCTGGATGAGCGCGGATCGATCATCAGGACTGAGATCGTGCGTTGGGCCGGCTATGGCCTTGATGGATCAGTCGAAAAAGCTGTGCGTTCAATGAACTGGCGTCCGGCAGAGCGTAATGGAAAGTCTTTGCCGATGCGATTTTTGTTGCGGTACAATTTCAAGAAAACCGACAAGGAATAAGCAGTCTAATGAGGACATTAAGAGCCGCGTTCAGATTCGTATCCTTCACCGCAGCAACGCTCAGCCTGTATGCGATCTGGTTCGTCGCGAACCCGTTCATGCGGGATAAGAGACGATGGCGACAGACGATATTCGGCGCGTGGACAAACAGCTTTGTTCGAATCTCAAACATGAAGATCGAGGTAACAGGAATACCGCCGGAACCGCCGTTCTTTCTCGTTACTAATCACTTGGGTTATACCGACATTGGGGCTATACGTGCCGTGGTTAAAGGCGTGTTTGTTGCAAAGAATGAGATCGAGCATTGGTTCCTTGCCGGCCGTATTGTCCGCGATATGGGGACGATCTTTATCGATCGCAGTAACCGCCGCGACATTCCGCGTGCAGGAGAGAAAATAATCGAGCGGCTCGATCATGGCGAAGGCGTGATAGTTTTTCCTGAAGGCACTAGCACGAAAGGTGACGAAGTACTGCCCTTCAATTCCTCATTCTTTGAGTTTGCCGCTCAAAGCGGCATTCACATTTCATACGCGTCTCTCACATATCGAACGCCACCAGACGAACCTCCTGCATACATGACGGTGAGCTGGTGGGATGATATTGGATTCTTTTGCCATCTTTGGCGCTTATTTAAGGTTCGTCAGTACACCGCAGTTCTTAATTTTGGCGATGAAACGATCATGAGCTCCAACCGCAAGCAATTGGCGAAAGAGCTTCAGAAACGTGTTGCCGACAGCTTTGTTCTCGTAAAATAAAAAAGCCGGAAAGTAACTTCCGGCTTTTATCCCTGATCCAACAAAAAATTAGACTTCGTCATCCTCGACGTCGATCTTCATGGCTTCGTCGATATCGAAAACCTCTTCGTCGGCGTCAATATCGACTTCGTCCTCGATATCACCATCGAAATCACCATCGCTGTCAGCCATTATAGGCACCAACGGCATCCCGCCGCGGATGTAATCGCCCATCTCGTCGAACTCGTCCTCCTGCTTGCGATTTTCGGTAGCGTCGGGGGCGACCTTAACGTTGCGGTAATACTTCATACCGGTTCCAGCCGGGATGAGGCGTCCCATAATAACGTTCTCCTTTAAACCGCGGAGATAATCGATACGGCCAGAGATCGCGGCTTCTGTAAGCACACGGGTTGTTTCCTGGAAACTAGCAGCCGAGATAAATGAATCGGTCGAAAGCGATGCTTTCGTAATACCTAGCAAGAGCGGTTCGCCGACAGAAGTCTGTCCCTTCTCATCGCGGACACGGGCATTTTCATCTTCATAACGGAAACGGTCAACTTGTTCCTCAAGCAGGAATTCGGTATCGCCGACCTCCTTGATCTTGACCCATCGAAGCATCTGGCGAACGATCACCTCGATATGCTTATCGTTGATATTCACACCCTGCAGACGATAGACTTCCTGGATCTCGTTGACGAGGTAGTTCTGCAAGGCTTCCATACCGAGGACACGCAGAATGTCGTGCGGATTGAGCGGACCGTCCATGAGCGGTTCGCCTGAACGAACACGGTCGTCTTCCTGTACGTTGATGTGTGTACCGCGAGGAATGTCGTATTCGCGTTCGCTGCCGTCGTCGCCTATGACAATGATCTTACGTTTACCCTTTGAGATCGGGCCAAATTTGACCGTACCGTTGATCTCCGACATCATCGCCGTTTCACCGGGACGCCGTGCTTCGAAAAGCTCAACGACACGCGGCAGACCGCCAACGATATCCTTCGTCTTGGTGGTTTCACGCGGGATCTTTGCGATCACGTCACCAGGTTCGACAGCTTGTCCATCTTCAACGATGAGATTTGCACGGATCGGCATCTGATAGGTCTTTTGAACCTTGCTGCCGCTGCGGATCTCAATACGCGGCTGATTCTTTTCGTCAGAGTCCTTTACAACAAGACGCTTCTGGCCAGTGACCTTGTCGATCTCTTCTTCTACGGTCTTGCCTTCCTTGAGGTCCTGATATTTTACTGTTCCCTTGACCTCGGTAAGGATAGCGAACGTGAACGGATCCCATGTTACAAGTACATCGTCTTCCTTAACCTTTTGGCCATTCTTAACGTGGACTTCGGCACCGTAAACAACCTTGTAATGAGCAACCTCGCGGCCGCGTTCGTCAACAAGTGCAAGCTCGGACTGACGACGCATAGAGATCATCTCGCCACTGCGGTTTTTGACTACATTGAGGTCGCCAAGGTATTTTACTGTTCCGTCCATTGCGGCGACGTGCTTGGTCTCTTGTTCGAGACGTGCCGTTCCCCCAACGTGGAACGTACGCATCGTCAACTGCGTTCCCGGCTCGCCGATGGACTGTGCAGCAATAACGCCGACAGCCTCGCCGATCTCGACAGTGTTGCCGGTCGCAAGATTACGGCCGTAACACTTAACGCAGATACCGCGTCGCGATTCGCAGGTCAGGGCCGATCGAATTCGCACCTTTT
>CAZGSC010000043.1:0-21007 GCA_964528325.1 uncultured Chloracidobacterium sp.
TAAAAATCGTGTGCGACAAGGTTAAAAAGATCTTCTTCGAGATTGGCACCAGTGCACGAAATGATCTGCACCTTGTCCTGCCGGATCATCTCTGCGAGGCTCAACCCCAATTCCGCGGTGGACATTGCCCCAGCCAGCGTGATCATCATCTTGCCGCCGCCAGCCAGATGCTGCACATAGCCTTCAGAAGCGTCGATCAGCGCTGCCGAGTTAAAATGCCTGTAATGATGCTTGATAAAGTCTGTAATATTACCGTTCATATGTTATCTTTGCCCAAAGTAGAAATGATATCGCATTCATCATCAACGCCGCATCACAACCTGCGTCTAATCTTTGTCTTTTTTATATTTATCGGTTTTTGCAATTCGTGTGGAGTAAGGCAAACACAGCCGGATGCAGTTGCACAAGCTTTCGAACGGCATCAGAGCGACGTAATAGTTGATGGCGAAGGAGTGGTTTTAAAGATCCTCTCTGACGATACTGAAAGACCCAAGCATCAGCGGTTCATTCTACGACTTGCGTCCGGGCAGACCGTTTTGATCCAACATAATATCGATGTTGCCCCGCGGATCAACGATCTGAAAGTGGATGATACCGTCCGCTTTTTAGGTGAATATGTATGGAATCAGCAAGGCGGAGTAATTCACTGGACACACCATGATCCTGCAAACCGCCATCAGGCAGGATGGCTAAAACACGCAGGCCGAACATATGAGTGAATCTATGCAGATTGATTCGAGAGGAAGTAGATTTTATTCATCTTACCCAAAGTAATTGATCTTATTGCCCACACGTTTGCCTTTGACTCATGTCCAGTGTGATTTATGATTGAAAGACCAGATCGATAATTTCGCAGGAGGCTAGATTAAATGAAACGACCATTTTTTGTGATTGTTACGTTATTGACCGCAACATTCTTTTTTGTCCAAACGGATTCGGCCCAATTCCCAAAATTACCAAAGATACTAAAGCCGCAGCCAACGCCAACAAATACAACCCAGCCGTCAATCGAAACCGAACAGCCAAAGGCTGCTGTTCCTGCGGGATCTGCACCGCGTTCGGGCGGCCCTTACGCCGTCAAACCGGAACCGCCCGCAAACCCTCTGTTCCTGGCCGATACGCTCGAAATTCAAGTGGAGCATTGGGATTATTACTGGAAAATACCGAATGATAACCATAATACCAGTTGGGTACCGCGGATCAGGTTCAACGTCTTTTATGGCGGGTCAACCAAGTTACGTTTAAAGGCTGAATACACAATGCCGGACGGCTCGCCATGGTTCAGCGAAGCACTAGAACAGCGAGATTCTTTGATAACGAGTGAAAGCGATTCAAATCGAGATAAGAAATCTATTGTCATCGGTGGGCTTTTTGGCATAAAGATCACAAACATCCGTGATAATTCAACCGTTTTTCAAGGAAAGTTCAAAGTCGGTCGTTATAAACCGCAGTATTCCGACGCCCGCTATAAGAACGAAGTCGATTACTACGTTGACTACGATTGGAAGCTGCCCATCGGCTTTGCCGATCTCTACTATGAGAGAGATAATGCGACGCCGATCATTCGTATGTGGTTTAAAGGCGATCTTAACAACGACAATCTAGAGGCCCGGCTTTTTCGCAACGGACAACAGATAGCAACTACTGACGATGGCGGAAGAGTCGATTCTGGCGAACGTTACTACGCAGACAAACGAGGTGACGATCAGTCACTGTTTTGGCGCGAGGTCAAATTCAGCTGGCCTTATCGAGCCGAGTTCATCGTGACTGAGGATCTCCGTAATTTCACGTCCTACAAAAATACGATGTTCATCAATCAGATGCCGGGCGAATATGTTGTAAAGGTTTATAACAATGGAGAACAGGTACGAGAGACCAAATTCTCGATCGGCAACGACGGTACCTATGCCGATAACGGCATTGCAAAGAAGAGTAATCTTACGACCAACAAGATTATTCTACCTGTGCAAATAATGGGAACCGTGGACAAGTGGAATCCCACAAATGCAAAAGCAATGGGATTTTTTGGAAATCCAGTACAAGGAATTCCTTAGACCTCAAGCTTATGCCGGTCGCCATTCTGCGGCCCGCATTTTCTTCTATGATTGGGTGTGCACCTGCGCCTAGAACGCTTCGCTAAAACTCACCTCACCCGCGACGGCAACCTGGTAGGCTGAAACACGGCGTTCGAAGAAATTAGCGAGTTCCTGAACGTCTTGCAGATCCATAAATGAAAATGGATTCTTTGCGCCGTAAACTTTTTGCAGGCCCAGCATCGCCAATCGCTGATCGGCGATGAACTCGAGATACTGACGCATGTCGGCTATCGAGAGGCCCGAAATGCCTCCGCTCAGGATGTCCTCGGCAAACTGCATTTCACATTCGACCGCTTCGTTGAGCATCGTAACTATCTGGCGTGTAAGGTCGGCATCAAAAAGTTCCGGCTCTTCGTCGCGGACCTTTTTGACGACCTCAAAGGCAAAGCTCATATGTGCCGATTCGTCGCGAAAGACCCAGTTCGTTCCCGCCGCGAGGCCGTGAAGCAGACCCTTTGAACGTAGGAAATATACATATGCGAAAGCGGCAAAGAAAAAGAGTCCTTCGATACATGCAGCAAAGCAAATTAGATTCAGGAGAAATTGCTTTCTGTCTGAGGATGACTGCAGGCTGTTCAGATCGTTTATAGAATCGATCCACTTGAGGCAAAACTGCGCTTTGTGATGTATCGAAGGAATGTTGTGGACCGCTGCGAACGCTTGTTCGCGTTCATGATGGTCGGGAATATATGTGTCGAGCAACGTCAGGTAAAACTGGACGTGTACAGCTTCTTCATAAAGCTGCCGCGAGAGATACATCCGGGCTTCGGGCGAATTTATGTGCTTGTAGAGATTGATAACAAGGTTATTGGAAACGATCGAATCGCCGGTCGCAAAAAAAGCCACCAACCGATTGATCATATGCCGCTCGGATGACGTCATCCTGTTGCGCAGATCGTTTACATCGGTCGAAAAGTCGACTTCCTCGACCGTCCAAGTATTTTTGATCGCATTTTTATACATTTCATAAAATTGCGGATACTTCATCGGGCGAAGTGTTAAATTGAAACCAGGATCTAATAACATACAGTGTTTTGTTCCTAAACTGAATTACGGCGGACTCGAATCCATTTTTTGATATGATTACTCGCCCATCGATAGTGACTAGCAGTTTCTGCCCGAATATAGTCGCTCACTGTCCAAGAAGGGCCCAGCCAACGAAATCTGCCGACGCAAGTAAACTCGTCATCCGACACTTCGTCCATAAATCGAAGCATTTCCCCGTGAGACGATCGGAACCTTTTGAGTGTCTTTTCCAACGGCCAATGTCGATATTCCTCGTAGATGATCGAGTTGAGCCTCGGCGTGTCACGCCATGTCAGTCCATGACCTGGTACTTCCGGAATTTCGCCGCGCATTTCCGTCCCATGAAACGAAAGAATCATTTGCTGCCAGCCGATAAGATGACCCAGGATGTCTTTTATGGACCAACCGCCCGGTGTCACGCCGCATTCAATCATTTGAGAGGCAGTTAATTTTTCAAGGAGGGTTTCGAGCTTATTCGTCTCGAATGAGATCTCCCTCAACAGATCTGGTTTTGACAACCGCTTGCCCATTTCCCCCAAGCACTACTGACACGCTTCACATGCTTCGGGATTTTCGAGCGAACAAACCAAAGCTTCCTGTTCGGTATAAGTAACTTTTGACTCGGTCGTCGCAATGGTCTCGCCGGCAGCGACTTGAGCAATGCGTGTTGCGGGACGCGAACGCAGGTAATACGTTGTCTTCAATCCCTTTTGCCACGCATACATGTACATCGACGAGAGCTTGCCGATATTCGGGCTTTCCATAAAGAGATTGAGCGACTGGCTCTGATCGATATAGGCTCCTCGGTCGGCCGCCATGTCGATCAAGGAGCGCATCGGTATTTCCCAGGCAGTGCGGTAGATCGCTTTTAGCTCATCGTTAAATTCGTCGATCTCCTGCACAGAGCCCTCGGCGACTTTTATCTTGTTACGGATCTCGTCAGTCCAAAGACCGATCTTCTTTAGTTCTTTTACGAGATATTTATTGATCTGGACAAAGTCGCCTGACAGCGTTTCACGTTTGAAAAGGTTCGACACCTGCGGCTCGATACATTCGTAACAACCCGCGATAGACGCGATAGTCGCCGTTGGTGCAATTGCGATCATCAGTGAATTTCGCAGGCCAGTAGCAATTATCTTTTCACGTAAAGCGTTCCAACGGCCTATATCGTCGGGAGTGATGCCCCAGAAATCGAACTGCAGATCGCCGTGAGCCGCACGCGTTTCGAGAAAAGCCGGATGAACGCCGCGCTCGACGGCGAGATCAGACGAAGCATCAAGGGCGGCGAAGTAGACCTCTTCCTGTATGCGAGCAGATATCTTTCGAGCCGCATCCGAGTCGAATGGCAGACGCATCTGAAAGAAAACGTCCTGCAAGCCCATTACTCCAAGTCCGATATTGCGCCAACGGTTATTGGAATCTGCCGTGCTCGGAATTGCGTAGTAATTAAGGTCAATTACCTTATCCAACTGACGGACAGCAAGCCGCACGTTACGATGGAGTTTTTCGAAATCGAATTCACCGTCCTTTATATATCTGGCGACGTTGATGGAGCCAAGATTACAGACGGCCGTTTCGTTTTCTGACGTAACTTCAATGATCTCAGTGCAGAGATTTGAGAGGTGGACTACGTTTTCCGGCCTTGCGGTCTGATTTGATTTGCGGTTCGCGGCGTCCTTAAAAGTCATCCAGCCGTTTCCGGTTTGGGCCATTGTCCGCATCATCTTGGCATAGAGGTCACGCGCACTGACCTGCCGCATAAAGAGCCCGTCTTCTTCTGCCTTCAAATATGCAGACTCAAATTCCTCGCCGTAAAGGTCCGGAAAATGCGGCACAACCTTTGGGTCGAACAGAGACCAAACGCCATCGGCCTGAACTCGTTTCATGAACAGGTCAGGTATCCAGTTCGCGAGATTCAGGTTGTGTGTTCGTTGAGCTTCATCCCCCGTGTTGTCACGCAATTCGAGAAAATCTTCGATGTCGGCGTGCCAAGATTCGAGATATACACAACAGGCACCTTTTCGCTTGCCACCCTGATTCACTGCGGCAACTGATGAATCGAGTGTTTTCAGCCACGGCACGATGCCGTTCGAATGGCCGTTCGTGCCGCGGATCAACGATCCTCGCGAACGAACCCGGTGATAGGCAATTCCGATGCCGCCTGAAAACTTAGAGAGCATGGCGACATCGGAATACTTGCGGTAAATACTATCGAGGCTGTCCTGAGGGCTGTCGAGTAAAAAGCAGGATGAAAGTTGTTCGTGCTTTGTTCCCGAGTTGAAGAGCGTTGGTGTCGATGGCACATACTCCAGCGACGAAAAAAGACGATAAAGATCTATCGCTTCGTAAGGGTTTTCTGCCAGGCCGCAGGCGACGCGCATCCAGAAAAATTGAGGTGATTCGATGACATCGCGGGTCTCCGGATTTTTCAAAAGATAGCGGTCATATAACGTTCGCAGGCCAAAAAACTCAAAAAGATCGTTTCGTGTCTGATCGATAGCGTCGTTTAACTTGCGACTGTTTTCGATCACGAAACTTGCAACACGTTCGCCGATCAAGCCTTCTTTAACGCCGAAGGCGATCGATTGTGAGAATGAATGTATCTCTTGATTGCGAACCTCTTTCTCGATGTATTGATTCAATAAACGTGCTGCGAGAAGTGAATATTCCGGCTCCTCAAAGATGAGGCTGGCCGAGGTTTGGATCGAAAGCTTGTCGAGTTCCTTTGTCGTCGCACCGTCGTATAAACCGCTGATCGTTTTTGTTGCAATACGAAGACTGTCAACCGACGGCAAGTTAACGCAGCATCGCGTGATCGCTCGGACTATCTTATTAATATCGACCGGTTCGAGCGATCCGTTCCGCTTGCGGACCTGCATCGACGTTTGCGCGTTGTTGTCTGTTTGGCGGGTTGCCGCTGTGCCGGTTTGTCCTGAGAACGTGTCCATGTTTGGGTAGCTCGTTTGCGTGAAAAAAGAGAGAAAGCTCCACCTCCACGCTTGGTGTTTTTTCAAGCGTGGCCGTTGTTCACACTAATATATTTGTGTATTTGCAGGCGGGTCTTTGGATAAAAAATCAAAGGCTATTTCCTGCAGTGGTATAGACTATATTGTAGTCAAAATGCTTTGTCAACACAAAATATAGTATTTTTACAACTTTTCGCTAAGTGACCTTATTTCAATATTTAAAGCGCGAGGGGTGAGGTATTGCGTTATATTTGTCCGATCAGCCTAGAGGAAATTTTGTGGAAATCTGAACGTATCGGAAATGCAATTTTTCACAAGGTAAATTTTAAGGGAAAAAGGCGGACTTTGATCAATCGACGACAAGTTCATCGTAGGCAAACAAAACATTATCTGGGAGCAGGAGTGAATCTCGAGCGTACAAAATGTCGTGGTTGAGATGGGTTAGAAATGCTCGCTTTGGCCTGAGGTCGGCAATTATTTCGAGAGCTTCATCAAGACAGAGATGTGTCGAATGTGGTTTGATGCGGACACAATCGAGTACCAACACGTCAAGATCGCGAAGGCCATCCATCGATTCTGGGGGAATTATCTTAAGGTCGGTTGCGTATGCAAAATCATTGAAGCGATATGCAATGACCGGTAGTTTTCCGTGTATCACCTCAAGCGGTGTGATCTCTAGGTCTTCACCTATGCAGAATGACGAATTATGCTGAACTGTGTGGGGTATTAACTGCGGCAGGCCGCCGCCAAAATGTGACGGCTCAAAAATGTACTTGAAAATACGTCGAAGATCGGTCCACGCTATGTCATTCGCATAAACACCCATCGCTCCATGGCGAAAGTTCAACGGACGAATGTCATCGAGACCAAAAACGTGATCAACATGGCAATGCGTTATCAAAACCGCGTCAAGATGGCTGATCTTTGCACGAAGGGCTTGTTGGCGAAAGTCGATTGAGGTATCAACTAATATCTTTTTGTCACGATGCTCGATCAGGACGGAGACACGCAGCCGTTTGTCGCGAGGATCGTCCGAAAGACACGTTTCGCAGTCGCAACCGATAGATGGAACGCCGGTAGAAGTGCCTGAGCCTAAAAAAGTTAGTTTCATAAAAGAAAATCGCCACAGAGATCACATAGGCCGCTGAGGCAATTTCTCAAAATCTCTGTATGCTCTATGGCTAAAACTACTTTTTACCTAATATATCGTCGCCGGAGAATTTTGCCGCCGCCTGTGCCTTTAATTTTTCTTCGGTTGCTCGCACAAGTTGAACGTACTGCATTCGCAGATCGCCAAGAAGTCCTTCGAGCAAATGGGCTTCCTGCGGATGAAGATTGCCTTCGGTCTTTTCCTTCAACATGCCCAGAACATCGAGCCAATATTTGCCAGTTTCAAGATCGAGCGTTCGCTTGCCGGTTGCCGGATGCGGCACAGCACCCAGAGCGGCAGCGGCGTTAGTTGCAAGAGTCGAGAGAAAATTTATAAAGCTCGCTGGATCTTCAGCACCGGGAATTCCGTCTTCGTCTGATGCATCTTCGATCGGTTCAGCAGCTGCATTTTCATTGAGATCGTTGTATTTGGCCGCGTCCTTCGGTTTAGTTTGCTGCGTTGCGGGTTTTTCTTCGACTTTGGCACTCTCAAGCGTGACTCCTTCTTTCACTGTACCGTCGGCGTTGAATTTCCGCCTGTCCGCCACCTTAAAACTGACCTCTTCTTGATTGTCCTCGTTACCGATCATATTTTTGAAATCCTGTCTCGATAGTAGCATTTTGGCGAAAAAGAATTCAAAATTTAGCCCATGTCCAAATCATTTGACGCATTAGTTGCCCTAATGGCCCGGCTTCGCGCACCGGGCGGCTGTCCTTGGGATCACGAACAAACCTATGCTTCGCTGGCCCAGTATCTGCTCGAGGAGTCGTACGAAACCTTTGACGCGATTCAGGAAGCAGACCAGACAGGCAACACAGACAACTTACGTGAAGAACTAGGCGACCTTCTGCTACAGGTTGTGTTTCATTCAACGATCGGCGCCGAGCGAGGTGATTTTACCATCGACGAAGTTGCCGAAGGTGTTACACAAAAACTGATCCTGCGACACCCTCATGTTTTTGGAGATACGAAGTTAGCCCGCTCTCAGGACGTTCTCGACAACTGGGACAAACTTAAGGCAGACGAGCGTAAGGCTTCGGGAAAAGTGGAAAAGAACCACGAGTCGATCCTCGATGAAGTGCCGGTGCATTTTCCGGCATTGCTCGAAGGCGTGAAACTTACAAAAAAAGCAGCAAAGGTAGGTTTCGATTGGGAAAATGCCGAGCAGATCTTCAATAAACTTGGTGAGGAGATCGTTGAGCTTAAAGATGCTCTAAACCAAGGCCAAACAGAGAATGCCGCCGAAGAAATTGGAGATCTGCTCTTTGTCGTAATGAATCTCGCCCGTCATTTGGATATCGAGCCGGAAACCGCCCTCAAGAAAACAAACCGCAAATTTCGGCAGCGGTTCAAGTTTATTGAGGACGAGTTAATACGCGAAGGCAAAGATCTGGAAGGTGCCAGCCTAAAAGAGATGGATGATCTTTGGAACAAAGCTAAAACGCTGACTGCATGATCGAAACTGAAAGACTCAAAATTATTCCGTGCACGCGAGAGCATCTTGAAATTCTTTTATCTAGCGAGGATGAGCTTGCCGAACATCTCAGTGTGGAACTCGCGGATAACTGGCTCATTTTTCCTGAATCAGTTGCTTACTCGATAAAGATGATAGACGACGACCCGCGAGCATTGGTTTGGGGAATGCAACTCTTTATTCACACAGCCGACAACAAATTGATAGGGTGCGGCGGTTACAAGGGCGCTCCGGATGACGCAGGAATGGTTGAATTTGGCTATAGTGTGGCTCCAAGTTATGAAAATCGGGGATTAGCGACTGAAGCCGCAAGTGGCTTGATCGAGAAGGCATTCGCCGACAACAACGTCAAAATGATTGACGCCCACACGTTGGCAGAATGGAACGCTTCTACAAAAGTCCTGCAGAAATGCGGGCTTACAAAGATCGCTGAGAAGCATGATTCTGAGGACGGCAAAGTTTGGCAATGGCGATTACGACGTGAAAATTTAAAATAACGCGGTTATTCCGCAAATAACTCTTGCAACTTTTCAAGCGTTTCTTTTTGAACGGCCTTTCCTATCTCGCCGATCTTTTTCACCAGCCGCACCTTATCGACCGTTCGGATCTGATCGAGGACGATCACGCGTTCGGCATTTAGAAAATTGACGGAAATACGCGTTGGATATTTTGATGCAGCGGCTGTGAGCGGAGCAATTATCACATTCGAGATGTTGCGGTTCATTTCGTCCGGTGAGATGACGACGCATGGACGTGTGTTTTTTGCATCCTTTGTAGGTTCCGCGTCGAGATTGACAAGATAAACGTCAAATCGATTTACCATTGCCACTCCTTTTTTTCGAAATCGGTCGAAATGCTTCCAACGGCTAGTTCGTCGTCCTCATTTTCAGCCATCGCCTTAAATGCTTCATCCCAACCGGCACGCGGTTGCTGCACGTTGCGGATAAGAATACCGTCAGGGTGGAGTTCTAGATCGACGTCGCCGGTAATGCGACTGTCTTCCAAAAGCACCTTTGGTATGCGAATCCCATGAGAATTACCGATCTGGATTATTTGCGCTTTCATAATTACATAGTAATTACGTCACAAGATCTCGTCAACCAACCTTCGTCAGCCCGTTCATAAAGGGGCGCAGGACCTCAGGGATCTGAATAGAACCATCTGCTTGCTGATAATTTTCGAGAATGGCGATCCACGTGCGACCGACGGCGAGGCCGCTTCCGTTCAGCGTATGAACAAATTCGGGTTTTGCACCGCCAGCACGACGAAAACGTGTGTTCATACGCCGCGCCTGAAAGTCGCCGCAGTTCGAACAGCTAGAAATTTCACGATAAGTTTTTTGGCTCGGCAGCCAAACCTCGATGTCGTAGGTCTTTCGCGCACCAAAGCCCATATCGCCCGTGGAAAGAACGATGGTTCGATATGGTAACCCGAGAAGCTGCAAAATACGTTCAGCATTTGAGGTTAACTTTTCGTGTTCCTCATCAGAATTCTCAGGCAAACAGAGCTTTACCAACTCGACCTTTTCAAACTGATGCTGACGGATCAGACCGCGCGTGTCGCGGCCGTAACTTCCTGCCTCGCTGCGAAAACAAGGCGTGTAAGCGGTATATTTTAGGGGCAGGTCTTTGGCTTCAAGGATCTCCTCAGAGTGATAATTCGTGACCGGAACCTCAGCCGTCGGGATCAATGCAAATCCGCGTTCGTCCTTAATATGAAAGAGATCTTCCTCGAACTTAGGCAGTTGGTTAGTGCCAAAAAGGGCAGTCCTATTGACCAGAAACGGCGGCAGCGTCTCGTTGTATCCATGCTCGGCCGTGTGAATCTCGAGCATAAAATTGATAAGCGCGCGGCTCAATCTTGCACCCGCTCCGTTCAGGATCGCAAAGCGGGAACCGGCGATCTTTGTCGCCCGTTCAAAGTCCAGTATGCCGAGAGCTTCGCCGAGATCTACGTGATCTTTCGGCTCAAAATCGAATTCACGCGGCTCGCCCCAACGCCTAACCTCTTTATTTGCAGTCTCATCCGCACCAACCGGAACATCGTCCGCAGGAATGTTCGGCAAGCCTGCAAGCAGTTCATGCATTGCGGCCTGTGCTTCATCGCGAAGCCGCTCAAACTCAGCCTGTTTGTCCTTTAGGCCTGCAATTTCGGCCTTTTTGGCTTCGGCTTCGTCCTTATTTCCGGCCTGCATTAATGCTCCGATCTCTTTACTTGAGGAGTTTCTAAGCTGGTTGATCCTATCCGCCTCGCTGATCACACGGCGGCGCTCAGAGTCTAGCTCGACAAATTTATCGAGTGAATCGGCCGGAAAATTGCGGTTTTTTAGTGCTGCGCGGACCGCGTCCAAATTATCTCTTACAAAATTGAGGTCGAGCATCTTTCTTGTTGTTTCTCTGCGATTTTTAGCCTAAAATCTACAATTCGCTACTTATAAAAGACTTATCGAATTTAGCAAAATTGGTATGACAAACAAAATTCGCAAGGCTGTTTTCCCCGCTGCGGGGCTTGGGACAAGGTTTCTACCCGCGACAAAATCATCGCCCAAAGAAATGCTGCCGCTGGTTGATAAACCCCTTATTCAGTATGTAGTTGAGGAGTCAGTCGCGAGCGGCATCGAGTCCATTCTGATCATTACCGGCCGTGACAAGGCCGCGATCGAAAATCATTTCGACATCTCATTCGAACTTGAACAACTGCTAAAAGAACGCGGCAAGCAGAAGATGTTCGAAGCGGTGCGGGCGATCTCGGACATAGTAAATATTAGCTACACGCGGCAAAAACAGGCTCTAGGCCTTGGCCATGCTATTTACCAGGCAAAGGATTTCGTCGGCAATGAGCCGTTTGCGGCTTTGCTGGCAGACGATATAGTTGACAGCGAAAAGCCTGCACTGCAGCAGATGGTTGAGGTTTTTGAAAAATACAATGCGCCCGTGATAGCGACCATGCAAGTTGCCGGTGAGGATATTTCACGATTCGGAGTGATCGATGCGGATGAGGTCGCGCCAAATGTCTATAAGATCAAAGACATGGTTGAAAAACCGCCGTTTGCCGAAGCTCCTTCAGACCTTGCTATTATTGGCCGATATATCTTTACGCCTGATATTTTCAAGGCTATAGAGCAGACAAAACCCGGAGCCGGCGGCGAGATACAGATCACTGACGCAATGCGTATCCTGCTGAAAGAAAGGCCGTTTTACGCCGTCAAACTCGAAGGGAAACGTCACGATGCAGGTGACAAGCTCGGATTCCTGATCGCCACCGTCGAGCTCGCATTAAAACGCGAAGACCTCGGCGAGGAATTTCGAAACTACCTGAAAACTCTCGATCTTGGCAGCTAGCATAATCATCATTGTTTCTGTAACTACAATTATTATGCTTACCTAACTGGTGGCAAGCGTGTAGTATTTACATTGCTAGAAATTTGATGAAAACCCCATATCGATGTGCCGTCAAATAAGATCTTTGTGTTGATGTTGAAGACCGCTTCGGCATAGTCTGTAGTTAGCGCCTGATCCGCAGCACGGAAGCGTAGAAAGTTTCCGCCGGTAACAACCCACATACTGTCACCGTCAAATGTCAGATCGGACGATTGTATCCCGATGTTGATGGACCTGATCAAACTAAAGAATCCGCCATTGTATTTTACGATACTTATCGTGTCCTGAAATTGCCCGGTATCGGTTACCCAGAGGTATCGCCCATCGAAGGCGATTCGCTTTCCAATCCCTCCTGCCGGTGCGATAGTCAGTGGTGCTGAGCCTAGAATCCCAAACTGAGTGATGTAATTGATAGTGCCGTCGCCAAGAGTTAGAAAAACCGTTTCCCCATCAAATGCGAAAGCCTCAACAGCCGACGGTGTTGGTGTTGTTCCGAGTACTGTATTGTTATTGGCGTCGACCCGCAGAACCGACGACGAAATGCCGAGATATAGAGTGGAGCCGTCATAAATTATACTATTGGAGAAGCCAGGCAGAGGAACAGTACCCAAGATCGTTCCGTCATTTGAATTCATCTTATAGAGCGAGAAACTCGGTGTCACCCCCGCAATAAACCATAGGTTGTCACCGTCAAAGCACATGTTTTGCGGCGGGGCCGGTGCGGGAAACGACTCGGCTATTGTCATATCACGGGCGCGGATCTTGTGTATGAGGCTGGCGGATGATTCTGCCACCCAGATATAAACGCCATTACTGACCGGGCTTCTAAGAGAGGACGAATTGCCTACTCTGACCTGACGGCGGCGTAAAAGGTCCCATCTTTTGGCAGCAAAAAGAGAACCTGATTGCGTCGATTCGGCAACTGTTGAAATGTCCGACGCGAGGCTTTTGATGGCATAAGGAGAACTTGTAATTGCTTGTCTTGGAGTAAGCGTCGTATATGAGCCGCTGCCCGCAGGGCTGACTGCCATCTGCAAAAAACGCGGTGGGCCGGAAAATGCAGGGCCAAAATTCAACTTGACGGTAAATATGCCGTTGGAGACAGAAACACCCTTAAGTGTTTGGGTTGTTCCGACCTGTGTGCCATTCACAAGAGAATCCCATAAACTAAATTGAAAGTCGTAGTTCGCCGTTGGAGGTAAAGCACTGTCGAGCAATCTACCCTGATATGTAAACTCCGTCGACTGGGCAAAAGCTGCGTGTCCCAAAACACACAAACACAATATGAGCCTTATTAAGAGCGGCCGATTTGTTGTCATGTTGTCCTCCGAAAAAACCTGTTAATTTGAAAGAGTGATTTTTCCTGCAAATATACGCACGATGGAGAGCGAGTGTCAACGAAAATTCGAGGTTATTCGCAAAGATCCGGGCTTAATACAGGCTTTATTCGCTTAAAAGCTACCTATTCGCTAAAATTTAGATAACGCTATACAGCGGCGGCACTTGCCGCTAAATTCAAAATGCCTTTAGCCTCGATAGAAGATGCAGCGCGGGACATTCGCGACGGGAAGATGATAATCGTCGTCGATGACGAAGACCGTGAGAACGAGGGCGACCTCGTTTGTGCGGCGGAGTTGGTGACGCCGGAGATCATTAATTTTATGGCGGTTCACGGCCGCGGACTGATCTGTTTGCCGCTGACCGAAGAACGCTGCAACGAGCTGCAGTTGTTTCCACAGACGACGGAAAATACGTCGAGCATGGGAACGGCTTTTACGACCTCGATCGAGGCACGCGAAGGTGTGACGACGGGCATCTCGGCGGCTGATCGCGCTAAGACGATACTTACTGCTGTCGATCCTAATTCAAAAGCATCTGATCTTGCGCGGCCCGGACATGTTTTTCCATTGAGAGCAAAGAACGGCGGCGTACTTGTGCGCGTCGGGCAGACAGAGGCTAGCGTTGATATTGCACGCATCGCGGGCTTGCAGCCGGCGGCTGTCATCTGCGAGATAATGAACGACGACGGCACGATGGCCCGGATGCCGGAGCTTGAGATCTTTGCCGAAAAACACGGGCTGAAGATCATTTCCGTCGCCGACCTTGTCCGGTATCGCATCCATAAAGAAATGCTTGTGCGGCGAATCGTCGAAGCAGATCTGCCGACGCAGTTCGGTACGTTTCGCACTGTGCTATACGAGAACGGGGTCAACGGCGAAACTCATCTTGCAATGGCGATGGGCGACGTTTCGAATGCAACCGAACCCGTACTGGTTCGCGTCCAAACCGAGAATGTTACGTTTGCGATGTTCGGTGCATCCTTAGGCGAAGCATCAAAAGCGGTGCAAACCTCTCTCCAAAAGATCTCTGAAGCAGGGTATGGCGTCATACTTTATTTGCGCCAGCGCGATAATAACCTCGATCTTGTAAATCAGCTCAGGACATATGCGCTGATGCAGGAACAGGGCATAGACTTTCAAACTGCAAAGCGTGAGACCGGTTATGGAAAGGTCCATGACTACGGCATCGGCGCTCAAATACTGAAAGACCTCGGCGTCAAAAAAATTCGCCTGCTTTCAAATCACCCTCCAAAGGTGAACGCTCTCGACGCCTTTGACCTTGAGATAGTTGAGACGGTGAGTTTATAGAATTTTGCCTTTTTGGCTATGCCGGAAAACGAGAACGAAAATAGCGAGCCGCAGGAACCGTCACCGCCAACAAAGCGCAGACGGTTTTTTACGCGGCGCAACGGCGTGATCGCGGCCGTGGTGCTTTCGGCGGCGGCGTTTCTGGTCGTGCTTTTCTCGTTCATCATCTACCGCAGCGGCGTTTTCAACAACTACGTAAAAACGCAGTTCGTTACAAAGATGATGGACATCGGCATCGATTTTAAGTCCGATGTTTTCCGCGTCACGGTCAATCCGCTCGAACTCGAACTCAAAAACGCGACATTCAATGACCGCATTAGCGGCGAGAAGCTCTTCTTTATCCGCGACGCTCATCTCGCGATGACGGTTCAGGATCTTTATGCCTGGCAATTAAGCCGCGACATCAGCATCGATAAGACAGAGATCAACGGAGCTGAGGCATGGGTAAAATTTGACGAGAATGGACGATCGAATTTTGCAAACCTCAAGCTGGTTGAGAAAGAGCCCGGCACGCGTGTCAATTTCAAATACAACTCTGTTGATTTTTCGCTGGCCGACAGCGTCGTTCATTTTGGCGATCTGTCACGAAAGATCTCGGGCAATGCGAAGAATGTTCTGTTTATACTTTCGCCTGAGGATCGTGATGTTTCGGACGAACAGAAACGTTATAAATTTGATCTAACCTCCACGGATTCTAATTTTGTTTATAACGAAAGCTCGGTCGAGGACATAGATATTCGAGCTTTAGGGATAGCCGATAATCGCGGCGCCGAGATCAAGAGTTTTGAACTAAAAACACCGATCGGCGAATCGACGCTGACGGGCACGCTCACTGATTGGGCCGCGCCGAAATACGAATTCGACATTCAATCCAGCGTCGATCTAACACAAGCGTCGAGCATTTTGCCTATCGGCACGTCGCTCGTCGGCGTCGGCAATTTTAATGGCAAGGTGACCGGCGAAGGCGAGACTTACAAGATCGAGGGCGAGGCAGATTCGCAAAGCCTGCGTGCTAACGGTGTCTATCTGAAAGCCATGAACATCGAGGCAACGGTTGCCGGAACGAACTCCAATTACGAAGCAAACGGAACTGCTGTCGCCGAGATGCTGACGTTCGAGGATTTTCGCGTTGACTTTCTCAAGCTGTCGGGAAATGTTCGCGGCACGGGAACAGATTTTCGATGGCTCGGCGAGCTTCAGGCCGCGGCTGCAAGCTCTCGCCACACAACGTTAGGCGGCTTATTTTTGTCCGACGCGTATGCAGAACATCGTGACAGAGAGCTTCGAGCCGGTGCGGCTTCTGGTAAAGCACAGAAATTCTCGATCAAGGACACAGAATTTGCCGGTCTTGAGGCACGCAATATCAAACTCTCACTGAATGGCGGCATTGTAGGCGTTTCCGCTCCGGTCGCACGGTCCCGCGGGCTAAAGTCGAAAGATTACAGCCTTCAGGGCATTACCGGACAAAATGTTGTGGTGAGGCACCACAAGGACAAGACGAATGTTGAGATAGCCAGGCTCAAGGCCGAGACCGCAGAAATAAAAAATGTCAGGGCAAAACAAGTGTCGCTTGGCAAATTTAGCCTCACCGATGTTCCGCTCAAAACCAAGATAACCGGTCTAGATCTTCGAGCAGGTGATCTCAACATCGTAGGCTCCCGCATTACTGGCATTGAAATACCGATGGTCGATCTTGAGGATATTTCCGGCGGTGCTCTGACCGTGTATGCCGACAAAGCGCGGGTCGCAAAGATCGATGCGGGATCGGCGATCTTAGGCAGCCTCAATATCGGCGGCGTGCGGCTCACGCTCAGGCAAGGCCGCGTTGAGGCGACGTCGAACAACATCGATGCAGGCGATGTGGCGTTGGCGAAAACCAAGAGCCTGCCTGAGGGCGGCAAACTTGAAGCCGTAAAAATTCAAAAGCCCGTTTATGTTCTCGAACCGTCGGGACGCTATCGCGTAACGGCCGATATGAGTCTCGGCGGCGGTGCCATTGGGAGCATCGCACTTGGCGCCGCAAGGTCGACACTGAATGTGACGAACGAGCGTGTAACACTGAACGATCTGACCGCGATCGTCATGAGCGGCCAACTGAACGGCAAGGCTGAGATCGCCCTCAACAACAGAACGGCTTCAACATTGACAGGCAGTTTTTCCGATCTCGATATTTCAAAACTTCTTGCGCTGCAAAGCGGAAGTGTCATTCCTATTGAGGGCGAGACGACCGGCAGTGTTGATCTCACATTCAGCGGAACGAACTTTCGCACCGCAAGCGGCACTGTCAACGCAGGCATTTCTGCCAACGCAGGAAATGCCGACAGCGGCCTGATACCTATAAGCGGGCAAATAAAACTCAACGCAGCGAACGGCCTTTTCACTGTAGATAAAGCCGATCTGAAGTCTGCAAACAGCAGTCTGACAGCCAACGGACGTTTTGACCTAAAGGATCAAAATTCCAACCTCACACTTGCATTGAGATCTGCAGATGCGTCAGAGGTCGAACGTCTTGTAAGAGTTTTGAGCAGTTCGCAGGAGCTTGAGCGGCAGCTTGATTCGCTGCAGGTTGCGGTTGTAGGAAACCTGACTTTTGACGGGTCGATCACCGGCGATCTTTCCGATCCGACGATCGATGGAAAAGCTACTCTCGACTCTATTGCCTTACGCGGGCGCGAATTAGGTTCTGTTTCGACGGACATATTTGTGTCGCCGTCCGGCACCGAACTACGAAACGGAAAGCTTCAGGAAAGCGGCGGCGGAAACGCATTATTTTCCGTTAGTATTCCTAACGGAACCACAAACGGCGTCGCAGTAAAGGGCGACCTTGCAAATGTAAATGCGGGCAACCTTTTGGCCGCATTGCCTATAGATCTGCCGGAAGGAATTCGCGACCTCAACGGCAGCACATCCGGAACCGTCGATATCACCGGCCTGCCGGACAAAGCGACCGGCCAGATCGATCTTGCGGCGGCGAATGGTGTCATAGCCGGACAGGTGTTTGACAATTTGAAGGTCAAAGCAGGCTTTAGCGGAACAAGGATCGATCTGCAAACGGCTGAGATGCAGATCGGCGCCGGAAAGCTCGTCGCTAGCGGAAATTATGATCGGGCTTCATCTGCATTTGCGGTAGACCTGAACGGCAAGGGTGTTCCGCTTCCGCTTGTGCTCGCTTTGTTACCAAAAAGTGTGAGTTTGCCAGTCATTACCGGTGATCTTGATCTCACGGCAAAAGCGACAGGAGAGTATGATCGCCCTTCAACATACAATGTAAGTTTTAACGGCGTCGCACCAAATGTTGTTGTTAATGAAACTTCACTCGGCAACGTTGCCTTTAACGGAAAGACCGTTAACCAAATGTTGAACGCGGATCTCATGGCAAATCTCGACGGACATCCGCAGGTCATAAATGCGTCAGCAAATTTTGCGGATGAGAATCTGCCGTTTATGGCGTCGACCGATTTTAACCAAAGTCCTGTTGCGCCTTTTTTGGCGTTCGTAAAACAGCTCAAAGATTTTCCTATAACGGGAACAGGAACAGGGCATGTTGATTTTGGCGGAAATCTGGCGGCTCGGGACGACAAGGGAAATCGTATCTATACTGCTGCAAATTTATCGGGCACGGCGCAGTTCTCATTGCTTGCTTTACAAATACAAGATACGCCGCTTGTCGCGGCGGAACCGATCGTGATCCGTTTCAACCCGCGCGAGATAAACTTTGAACATGCGCGTTTTGCCGGCAGCGGATCGAATATGACGATCGCAGGGATCAAGGCTCTGACCGACAACGGAAATAATAATCTCTCGATCGACGGCCGCGTAAATCTGACGTTGCTCAATTTATTAACAAAAGACACTTTCTTCAGCGGTTTTGCTGATACGTCCGTTAGGCTGTCCGGGCCGAACGCGACCGCCAGGCTTTCCGGTACGGCGAATATCGTTAACGGTTCAGTTGCGACATTTATGGGCTCAGACCGCTTTACGGTTGACCGGCTAAAGGCACGAGTGATCTTCACCTCAAATCAGGTCGAGGTCGAAGAGGCAACGGGTTACCTTGGCGGTGGAAAGTTTACGGGCGGCGGCGGCGGAATTCTTGACGGCCTGTCGGTAAAGACATTTCGATTTTCACTCGATGGTAATAACGTTACCGTTCCGCTGCCAAAGGATTTTGTTACAACCGGCGATGCTCAGCTCGAAATTACCGGCATTCGCGACAATCCACTGCAGAATTTGCAACTGACGATCAGCGGACGCGTCTATGCGCGCCGCAGCGTTTACTCCAAGGATATCGATCTTGCTAACCTGGTCAGCGGACGCCGTGACCCGATATTATCTGCTGGCGGAGGCACTCTGACGGTTCCACGCTTTGACCTTGTGATCGAGGGCCGCGATGCCTTGGTCGTAAAAAACAATATCGCCGATCTAACGGCATCGGTATCGCTAGCTCTGACCGGTGACGCAAATAATCCGCGACTTTCAGGTCGCATAACCGCAAACAGCGGCACTATTTTTTTTAGAAAGGACCGATACGAATTGCAGCGCGGTGTTCTAGAGTTCCCGCCCGATACGGCAATTGAACCGGTTGTCAATCTTCAAGCTGAATCTGAGATCGCGGGTTATCAGGTTTTCATAAATCTGTCGGGGCCGCTCAAGGACTCTGAATTGCTTTCGGCAACGGTCCGATCCAGCCCCGCGCTGCCTCAAGCCGATGTTGTGTCGCTAATAACGACCGGAAATCTGACAAACACCGCGGGCGGCCTGCCGACATTGGCGCAGACCGGCATCAACACCGCCGCGGAAATTTTGACGGATTCCATCATCAATAATCCCGCAAGAAAAGCGACCGACAAGCTGTTTGGCCTGAATGTCTTTGAGATCGATCCGATAATTTCGGGACAAAATATTACGAATCCTTCGGCCCGACTCACGGTCGGGAGGCAAATAAACAAAAATCTAAAGGTCACGTATGCGACCAATCTTTCGCAGGACCAAAATCAGATCCTGGCGCTCGAATATCGAGTGTCGAATAAGCTGTCATTCGTGGCCCAATACGAACAGCGTGCATTGAGCAATGTTACGCGGACACGTGATAACTTTAGTTTTGAAATTCGTTTTCGCCGGAGATTCTAGGACAGATTTTTTGAATGCTAACAAGGAAAGGGAGCGATAAACAGGCAAGACCATTGCGATCCTCTGCGTCCGTACTTTTTACGTTTGCTGCGGCCTGCGTCCTTGCGTTTGCATTGACAACCACTTCGCTTGCACAAAATAAATATGAAAAACGTCCTATTGGAAAGATCGATATTAGCTTCGGCGAAACGGACAGCAATGCTCAGCTTTTAGAAGAATATAGGCTCACTGTCCGCGAGCAGGCCGGTTCGATCTATTCAACGCCGCGGATCAGAGATGCGATAGAAGCTTTATATAAAACCAAAAAGATCGAAACAATTACGGTCTCTGCGTCGCTCGACGCCGCCGGAAATGTCGATCTTCTATTTCATATCAAACGCAAAGCTCAGGCTCAAAAGATCTCGATCATTGTTGGTAAAACCGTTGGCGATCGTATCACGGAGCAAGATCTGTTGTTTAAACTTAACCTGCTCACACCCGGTTCCGCTGTTACCGAGCAAACACTTCGCAACAATACAGATGATATCCTCACATACCTTCGCGAAAAAGGTTTTTACAGATCGGAAGTTACATATGAACGCCGGCCTCTGCAAAATCAGGCGGATGTGGGAGTGATATTTAAGGTCACGCCGAATGAACAGGCGACGGTCAGCGATTTTACGGTCAATATCGAGGGTTACACCAAACCAATACCGCCGCGACTGCTGAAATTGCGTAAGGGCAAAGGGTATTCGCGCGACCAAATGTTGAGTGACGTTGCAAAGGTGCGCAATTTACTAAAAAACGATAGATTTCTTGCACCTCAACTCGACGACCCGAGGACCACATATGACGGCGATACAAATACGATCCTTATTGTCCTCGCAGGCAAGGTCGGACCGATGGTTGATGTAGTCATCGAATCCAAAAACAAAACGATCACCAGCGGCTCACAAATTTCTCTGCTGCCCATAAAACGTGAAGGAACTCTCGATTATGCCTCAATAATTGAAGGTAAACTCCGTCTCGAAAATCACTATCAGGAAAAGGGTTATTTTTTTGCCGAGGTGACTCCTGCATGCTCTTCAACGCCGACGCTGACAGACGACGAGAACATACCGCTTCCAAATGATTCGGACATTCTTTGTAGATTCTTAGGCG
>CAZGSC010000044.1:0-21005 GCA_964528325.1 uncultured Chloracidobacterium sp.
TATCCGCGCCGAGATCATCGGCTACAACGACCTTGTTGCCTGCGGCTCACGCAAAGCCGCCAGCGAAAAAGGCCTCGCCCGCCTCGAAGGTAAGGAATACATCATGCAGGACGGCGATGTCGTTGACTTCCGATTCAATGTATAAATCTTCTTCTCAAACAGTGACCAATATCACAACACAAAAGCGAAAAAGCGTGATATGATGTTTTTGCAATGAGGCTCCGCGGAAAATACATCAGATCGCTCTCGCTATTTGTCGTAGTATTTCTTGGCCTCAATCCCGCTGCGGTTTTCTGTCTCGCCTATTGCAACTACCACATTCAGGTGACGACCGCGGCGCATTGCCCGCTCAAAAAGAAGAGCGCCGACTGTCATCAGTCTAAAAAACCGACAACTCCGCAAAACGCGACTGCTTTTGATACCGAGTCGGTGAAGGGTTGTGTGATGCCGGTCAATGTCATTGCCGCGCCGCTCGAAAGCAAATTCGGCTTTGCGATTGACGCTGCTGTTACACTGCCGGTCGAAAAGATAGAGCTCGTTTCCGTTCCGTTGGTCCGGTCGCGTCAGATCTCACAATTCTACTATCGCCCGCCGCCTAATGATGGACGGTTCGAGCGAGTCCGCAATCAGGTTTTCCGTATCTAGAACTGCGCCCCGAGTGCGACGCGTGCCGCACCGTATGTATCGCATTATGTTACCAAGCCGCGGCTTGGAGTGTTTTAAGAATTACGGAGAACTAAAATGAAAAAGAAAATATTTCTGGTTATATCGGCGATGCTCGTATTTGGCCTCGCCATAGTCGTCTACTCCTCAGGAACGGCGACCGATACCTCGACAGCCGCGGCATCATGCTGCTGCTGTCACGGCGATTCATGCCCGATGAAAAACAAAGATGCATCGGGCAAGGCAGCTGCCTCAACGCACGAAGGCTGCGACTGCTGTGAAGGCGATTCGTGTCCGATGATGAAAAAGGATGCTGACGGCAAGCCCATGAAAATGGATGCCGCTTCGTGTCCGATGATGAAAAAGGATGCCGCATCCGCAACGACGGTCAAAACCGAAGGCGAAGTTTCATGTCCAATGATGAAAAAGGACGCCGATGGCAAACCGATGAAAATGGACCATACCGGATCAATGTCCGGCATGAACCATGACATGAAGAAGCACGACATGAAAATGCACGGCGAAAGCTGTGACTGTCCGTGCTGTCACAAAGCAAAAGACGCTGAGAAGAAAGATGTTCCGGCGGTCTAGTTCTTTCCTTTTCTGAAGCAAAAAGGCTGTCTGAGTAGGACAGCCTTTTTTCATTACCGACCGACCTGATAAATTCCCCACCCATGTGGGAATTTTTCGCGCTTATCCTGCGACTTCTGTCTTAAATCCCTTGTATTTTGCTGGCACGTTATTTGCGCTACTCGTATGTAAGGACATCTTTGTGCAGTCGAATTAGCAGCACAAAATCGACGGATCGCTCGGAAGGTTCTGAATTAGTACTACTGGCTGCGGCAATTGTATGTGCCGAGGGGGTAGTATGTTCCATTCGATCAATAGCAAACATTCTAAGTATTCAATAGTTTCTTTTCTGATCATCGCGTTTGTAATTGCGGTTTCAGCAGCGGTGTTTGGCTCCGCGGCTACCAGCAATGATAATCACGACAAATTTGACGGTGTAGCCCGGATTCAGAGCGTCCTTTTCGATTTCGATACCGCGCCGCTCCATTCATCCTTTCCGTTGAATCTGACCTCCGGCGGCATCACCGCGCATTTCAGCGTCCCTCCCGGCTCCTACAACTACTCGATCCAACAAGCTAATGTGCTTGGGTTTACGCCGGCCGGTTTTGCCGGATATTGCGTCTATCCCAATCAGGTTTTTGCCTGTGACCTGTGGATCTCATTCGACCAGCCGCTGACCGACATCTCGATTATGTATGCGCCGAACGAATTAGCGACGGATTCGTCCTGCACAATGCGCATTACTGGTTATATGGGATCGGCATTTGTTGGCACCAATACCTACATAAATCCAAACGCGGGAACTTGGCCGACCGGGATACTGTCACTCAGTTCCGCGCAGCCATTTGATAATGTCGTAATTCACTATGAAGCGCCGCCCGCGACCGGCGGCGATTACGGACCGATCTTCATGGCCGATAATCTTACGGTCACAACGGCGGCAGGGTCAACGCCGACGGCAACAGACACACCGACAGATACGCCAACCGCAGGACCGACAGGTACTCCGACCGATACGCCCCTGGTAACGCCGACGAGTACACCGGGCGGCGGCATGATCGTCACCGACCTGAATCATGGCGTAACACCCGAAGGCCTTGCAAATCTGCTGGTCGGTAATGCAGTAACGATCTCCAACGTAACTTATACCGGCGGCTTACGGGCTTCGGGCACCTTTAGCGGAGGACAGTCGATCGTGGGGTTCGACTCCGGGATCATTCTGGGCTCGGGCAGCGTCCAGACCGTCAGCGGCGACGTGCCGTGCAGCGTTGGCGTTGAGGGGCCAAATACATGTCACGAACTTGGAGACCCTAACTTCTATTCAAACAGCACCGATTTCGGCCTTCCGGGTGACGCCGACCTGACAGGTCTCTCGGGCAATCCCACTTACGACGCTACGGTCTTAGAGTTCGATTTCGTTCCGCAGTATTCATCCGTGCAATTTAAATATGTGTTTTCGTCAGACGAGTACAGTGACTATTCGAACACACAATTTAACGACGTATTTGCCTTTTACATTAATGGTGTTAACGGTGCGGTCGTACCCGGAACGGGTGAGCCTGTCTCGATCAACACCATCAACAACGGCAACGACGCCGGCGGTGATACAACTCCGCACAATCCTCAGTTCTTTATCGACAACGTCCAACCGACAGTGACGATCAATACTGAGATGGACGGGCTTACAACAATACTGACCTGCTCAGGCACGGTCATTCCGGGCCAGCCGAATCACATGAAACTGGCGATCGCAGATGCGAGCGACGGGATCTTTGACACGGCGGTATTTCTCAAGGCAGTGAGTCTGATCAGCGGAACCGTGATCGACACTTCGCTCACGGGCGGCGGTCAAACTGGGCCATTTATTACGGTCCCTCAGGGAACGTCCGTCACCGATTCTGCTGAGTTGGAAGGATCGGACATCGGCAGTGCCGGCGGCACCCTTACCTACACCGTATTCTCCGATCACGACTGTACGCAGTTTTTTGCTAACGCCGGAACCAAAACCGTGACCAACGGCCTGGTTCCGAACTCAGATCCGATCATGTTCGATCTGGCCGGCACTTATTACTGGCAGGCGTCATACAGCGGCGACGCGTCTCACAACGCCGCGTCCAGTTCATGCGACGACGAGAGGGTGATCGTCACGATCGGTCCCACACCAACAGTGACGAGTTCCCCGCTAAATACATCAACGAATACCGCAACGCCGACAAGCACGCTGACTGCCACTTCGACGGCGACTCCGACAAACACGCTGACCGCCACTCCGACTATCACGGCGACGGCCGCTCCGACAAGCACGCTGACTGCCACTCCAACAAGCACGGCGACTATTACTCCTGCAATTACGCCGACGCCTCCGCCGGTGATTACCGGCGCCATTACATATGGTAATGCCGCGGCACCACCGAAATTTGTTTCGAACGTACTGATAGACGGAGCGGGTTTGCCTAACGTTACTACAACGACGAGTTTCCCGGACGGCACTTATTCTCTAACCGGATTTGGATCAGGTTCCTATACGGTAACGCCGACCAAGACTGGCGGCGTTAATGGCATAAGCTCATTCGACGCGGCTAAGATCGCTCAGCATGTCGCCGGGATCGTCTCGCTGACGGGCAACCAGCTGGTCGTGGCCGATGTAAGCAACAATGGCAGCATTTCGTCGTTCGATGCGGGGGAGATCGCAAATTATGTTGTGACCTCTTTGCCTGCAGGAATAGCGGGCACGTGGAAATTCTTTCCTGGGAGCATGACATATTCATCGATCACGACCGACATCACTGGTCAGGACTATTCAGCCTTGTTGATGGGTGAAGTTTCGGGAAACTGGACGAACACCGGCGCAAGGCCGGAAAACAGCAGGCAAAAGGCGGTGGCCAGTAATCAGGAGCAGTCGGAGCGTGTCAGTAGCCCGCACGTAAGTAAGGGCTCGATGCAGGCAGACGATACGTGGCAAACCGAAAGCATCCAAGTTACATTACCGCAATTGGTCAACAGGACTGGCAAAGATATCTCTGTTCCAGTGATCGTCGATGGAGCGGCGAATAAAGGCATCATCGCTTACGAGTTCGATCTCAGATATGATCCAACGGTCATTCAGCCCCAAAAGAACCCGGTTGATGTGGCAGGAACGGTCAGCCGCGGACTAATTGCTGTAGCTAATGCTAAGGAACCCGGATTGCTGAGAGTCGCCGTTTACGGTCCGATGCCGATAGTCGGTAACGGTGTGCTTTTGAATCTCAAATTCACAACCGTCGGAATACCAGGCTCGGTCTCACCGCTTATCTGGGACCGGCTACTGTTCAACGAAGGTGAGCCGCAAGTTGTCACTACTGACGGACTGATAGCGAGCTCACCGTAAGTTGAAGAAAGAAATCGACGCAGATCGCATTTCGTTACTAGAGACTGTTCTAGAAGAACCTAAGTGCGTAGCTAAATCGAAAACCGCGTCCAATTTCGGGAGCCAGGTCCTTGATATATGAAAGGTGGTTTCGATAAAGTTTGTCGGCCATGTTGAATGAACTAAAGCCAAAGATCTGAGCGTAATGTTCCTTGGCGATCGTGTAAGATGCAGACAAATTAAACAGGCCGTAACCGGCCGTTGGCGTTTCCAGCAGAAACACGCGGTCTTGTTTATAAACAAAATCAAATTCGGGCCGCACGTTGAGATTCTTATGATCAAAGTCTAATCCGATCTTTCCTTTCGCCGGCGGAATTCGCCATGCATTTTCGTCAATCTTCGTTAATTTTGCGCGGGTCAGATCTCCGCCAAAGAATAGTGCGACATAATTGTTAAGCTTGAGATTCAAGTTCGCTTCTGCTCCGGCGTAACGGGCGTCGGATTGCAGATATTCGCGAACGTAGAGGTTGTCTTCAATTTCAAATCCACCCTTGCCGTCCGCAACCGGGGAAAGATAGACAAAATTTTTGATCATATAATAGTAGAAATTGGCTTCAAATCTGATCCTGTCCGACAACTGCCGCAGAGAAATGTCCATGCCGTTCGTGCGCTCGCCTTTTAAGCTGCTGTCGCCGACCTCAAAGCTGACCGTACCCGTGTGCGGACCGTGATTGTAGAGTTCATCCAGCGAGGGCGAACGAAATGCGTTAGTGTAATTAAGAATGAAATTGCCGCCTTTCCATAGGTCGATCTTGGCACTTAGCCCGCCGGAAAAACCTGTAACGCTTCGATTTTCCAGCTCTGTACTCAACGGATCGAAGCGGTTGTTTTCCACACGCCCGCCAATTTGAAATGCAATTCGCTTAAATGCCAGCGTTTGGAGCGTAAAGGCGGAAAAGGAATTCTGTTTGACTTTTGCTCCCTCGATGAGAACTTCTTCACCGACGACACTGTAATCACGGTTAAAACCTTCCGCGCCGAAGCGTCCTGTCAATCTCTGATACGGCTTTTGATCAAGCACCGCCCGATAAGAAAACGTGTTATTGCGAAAGGTCGTGCTCAGTGTTTCGATCCTGTCTGCCGTTTCGAGTTCCTGCTGCTGATAGCGGGTGTAGATAAGCGCCACCTCGCCGCGCTCAATAAATGAATGCACATTTCTAAATCCGGCCCTGAAAGAATAGAGTTCATTTTTAGCATTTATATCGATCGCTTCATCTGGAGTTTCGGGCGGCTCGTGTCCGTTCAAAACCGGAACTTCTCCCTCTTCAAAGAGTGAGACGTACGGAATGCCAAAACGCCGCCGGTCAATGCTGAAATTTCCTTTTACAAAAAACTTGTCCGAGAAATAAGCTGCTCTGAGATCGCCACTGCCGGCGCGTGTCGAAGAATTTGGAATTCTTCCGAGCGGCGTGTTGTAATCGCCTTCGCGTTGAAAGCTTCCGTTTGCACGAAGGTCCCAATTATTGTGACCGTAGCTGATGCCTCCGGCTGCGACACCTTGCTTATTATTGGTGTTTCCAAGCGTGGTAAAACTTCCGCGAATTCCCTTTTGCCACGTCGAAGAATCATCGGTGACCGCATTGACGACGCCGCCCATCGCGTTGCTGCCGTAAAGAAGTGTTGTCGGGCCTTTCACGATCTCGACACGCTCCGCGCTCAGAACATCTATCGTTTCGCCGTGATCGCCAGATTGCGAACCGAGCGAGCCGGTGCGGATCCCATCTTTGGTAACAAGCACACGATCGTTGTCAAAACCGCGGATCACCGGACGCGACGAACCAACCCCAAAACCGCGTCGTGCGACACCTGCTTCATTTTCCAGCGTCGCACCTATACCCACGCTTGCCTTTTCTATCAAGCGTGTCGAGTTGACAGAGTTCACCGCCTGGAACGAATCGAAAACCGATTGCTCCGATGCCTCTGAAGTGATCGTAACCTCGCCCTTTATCGAGCTGATCTGAAGCCGCGCGTTAAGATTTACTGCCTCGCCGTTCCGGATCTCGACGACCTTCGCCAACTCGGCAAAGCCCTCCAAATGAAACAAGACCGTGTAAATTCCATTCGGGACATTTGAAATTTCATATCGTCCGTTTTCATCGGTTACCGTCGAAATTTTTAGCCGCGCGATCTTTACTAAAGTGTGACGCAGCGCGACCTCGCCCTGAAAAGTAACTTTTCCGGCGACTTTTCCGCCGGCCTGCGCAATAGCTGCGGTAGTCGATAAAACAAATATGAATAGACCAAGAATAAATTTCTGAACCATCTTTCCTCCAAACAAAACAACATTACAAAGGACCGTAACTTAACAGAACGGCCGGGCCAACAGGCACCGCAATGAACGGATGTGTGATGCTAATTGGCCGGAGGGCCGCGCTGAGGGTCTGAAATGTAGTGAGCCGTTGAGGTGTGGGCGTCAACGGTCAAATGTGCAGGAATGTGAACCGGTAAAACAGAAGAGGCTGATTCAAAATATGCAGTGACAAGAGCAACGGGAGCCATTTCGGACGACGATGCCGTTGTCGCATTCTTCGATTGATCTCCTGATGTTGCAGGAGTTCTTGGGTCTTCCGGCGAACCGGACACACCGCGAAATGCCCGCTCGCCGTTCGCCTTGTAAGCAAAAAACAGCGAATCGACATCGTGCTGATCGGAAATTAATATGCTGCCAACAGTGCGAAGAAGATTCGATGTAAATTCTTGCGTGTCTCGCGGTGAAGCACAATACTCGGTCGTGCTCAGCGAAACTGTTGAGGTAGGCTCGCTCCTTTCGACAAACCGTTTTTGCAGCGGGCAGTAAACCGTATCTCCATCCGGTGTAATATTCGCAAAGGCCGACTGAAACGAACTTGTAACAAGAGCTATGCCCCAAATAAGGACAACGGCCCACACCTGTGCGCGAAAATGCGAGACCGTCAAACGGTCTGCGGAGCTCCTGCGAATTCGGCTGCAAAACTGCATTAGAAAAGAAAATGAATGGTGCCCTCGGAAGGATTCGAACCTACAACCAAGCGATTATGAGCCGCGTGCTCTACCATTGAGCTACAAGGGCATGTAAATTAGTTTAATTTAATCGCCGTTTTCCCGCAAATTGGAGCTAGTTGGTCGTATCAAACTTCGGCTTCTCGCTGCTCGTTTTTCTGTATGTACCGTCCGCTGTTACGTTGTGTCCGAATCCGCAGTCAAAATCAGTTCCTTCCTGCGTGACCTTAATGGTTCCTGGCTTGATGAATTTAATGGTGATCGCACATGGTCCGAACTTGCTCGATCGGTAAACTGCCGTGTCGCCTGAGATCGTCGCAATGCCCTCAGCCGAACCAAAATTAGCCGAAAGTTCGCCGGCAACGACAAATGGATAGATCAGGTCAAAAGCAACCTTTAATTTTCCGTGGCCGAGTGCGAGTATCTTTATATCATTCGACGAGCCCTTGAATTTTCCGCTAAAACTATGACGAAATGTGCCGTTCACTTCCGACGCAGGCACACTCTTGCGGGCAATCTGCGCTTCAGAATGGATCACGGCCGATCCCAGAATGGCGACAGCAAAGAACACAAAGAAAATAGATTTCGACATATTTTTCCTTTTAGATAAATGATTTATCTGCTATATTTTGCCTAACTCTTCCGTAAATTCAAACAACCCGAGGAAAAGAAATCGATGAGCGCAAATGCAGATACGATAGACAGCAGAGGTTTTAGCACGGACAGCTCCAAGCATCCAAAAGGGCTCTACGTACTTTTTGCAACCGAAATGTGGGAAAGATTCAGCTTCTATTCGATGCTGTCGCTTTTTACACTTTACCTGCGTGATTCGACGCAAGGTTTTGGCTGGACCGCTGCTGAAGCAACAGCACTGTATTCAAATTACCTCGCATTCGTTTATGCAAGCCCCCTGATCGGAGGACTCATCGCCGACCGTATTACGGGGTATCGCAAAGCGGTGATGATCGGCGGTTTCTTCTTTATGGCGGGTCATGGATTACTGTCAATACCGGCGATCTGGGCCGTTTATCTAGCTCTGACCTGTCTTGTCATCGGTAACGGTTTCTTTAAGCCGAATGTCTCCACGATGGTCGGCAATCTCTATCCCGAGGGCTCACACCTTAAAGATCGCGCATACAACATTTTTTATATGGGCATCAATGTCGGTGCCTTTCTCGCACCGATCATTATGGAGATCGTGCGGCAGACCGCCGGTTTTCATGCCGCATTTGCGGTCGCCGCTTTTGGAATGGTCATCTCGGTCGGCATCCTTTGGAAGTTCAAGTCGCTCGTCGAAGACCCTAATGCCCTTGCGGCACGGCAGAAAGCTCGTGCGGATAAAGCCGCCGGCATCGAGGCCGAAGTTGTCGATCTTCCGCCCGTAGAGGAAGGCAGCGACGCCGCACATTCCCGTGCAAAACAGGCTCTAATGGATTCGGTGCCAAACTGGAAACGCGTATTTGCACTGATCGTCGTTTTCGCGATCGTGATCGTTTTCTGGATGGCGTTTCATCAAAACGGCTCGACGCTGACCTACTGGGCGGACGACAACACAAACTGGAACGTTACCGGCACGATCTCCAATTCGATCAATGCATTTTGGGTACTGGCTCTCACATTCCCGCTTGTCTGGTTTTGGGGATTTCTCGACAAACGCGGTAAGGAACCCGCGACACCGACAAAGATGGCGATCGGCATGACGCTCACCGGCCTGTCGTTCCTGGTGCTCTGGTACGGAGCAACCATTGGCGAAGGTATGCCGAAAACAGCGGATCAGTTCGCCACCGGAGCATTCCGCATTAACGAGCGGGTCGCAGCTGATCTTGCTTCAAAGGGCGTTCCAAAGG
The DNA here is from genome assembly GCA_964528325.1 of uncultured Chloracidobacterium sp. GTDB lineage: Bacteria > Acidobacteriota > Blastocatellia > Pyrinomonadales > Pyrinomonadaceae > OLB17. Next base: position 9,466 of record CAZGSC010000044.1, read on the forward strand.
ACGTGATCGATAAGCTTATGTCCGCTAAAGACGCTGACGGAAAAAATGTGATAGACGGCGTTAAGTTTGCGGCAAAAACTGACGAAACAACAAAGGTCACGACGAGCGGCGAACAACAGCTCATCGCCGCCATCAACAAGGTCGCTCCTGGACAGGGCGACGCTCATAAACAGGCATTTCTGCAAAACGCGTATCTCTTCAAGGTCTCGCCTTTCTGGCTGATCCTTGCCTATGCGATCGTGACGTTAGGTGAACTGATGCTCTCGCCGATGGGATTGTCACTGGTATCAAAGGTGGCTCCGATAAGTATGCGCGGGATGCTGATGGGCGGCTGGTTCGTCGCGACCGCGATAGGAAACAAGCTCACAATGATCGGCATCTACTGGGACATCTGGCTCCAGTCGAGCTTTTTCCTTATTCTCGCCTGTATGGCGCTGTTCATGGCCGTTGTTTTGTTTGCGATCCTAAAACCGCTGAAGAAAGCAATGCCGGGAGTATAAGAAAGATATGAGACAAGAGACGGGAGACAAGGAGAGGGTCGTTGGGAAAAATCCTCAAACATCAAGATCTGATCGTCTATAGGAAAGCCTTTGAGCTGGCAATGCAGATCTTCGAGATCAGCAAGCATTTTTCGAAGGAAGAAACATATTCTCTGACCGATCAGATCCGCCGCTCTTCTCGTTCAGTAACCGCAAATATTGCCGAAGCCTGGAGAAAAAGACGTTACGCGGCGGCGTTCATCGCAAAATTAAATGATGCCGAAGGTGAAGCAGCAGAAACCGAAACTTGGATAGAACACTCTGTCCATTGTAATTATATCGATCGTGAGATGGCCAAGGAGTTATACCTCGCTTATGAAGAAGTGATCTCAATTCTTGTTTCCATGCAGAATAACCCAGCGGATTGGGTAATTGACAAGAAAAGGTAGCTGTCCACTTCATGTCTCTTATCTCTTATCTCTTATCTTATCTCTTATCTCTTATCTTGTCTCTTATCTCCTGTCTCTCGTCTCCTGTCTTCCCTAAATGCCGCCATCGCCTCGGCAGCACCGGCGTGCATGATCTCCGGCTTGTGGTATTTCCAATACTTTTCAAACTCTTCGTCGTTCATCTGCGTATTTTCACCACGTGTCTTTTCTTTTAGATAATTCTCGGCCCAGGCACGAATATCCATATCCGTATTCAACGCCGAGCGGGCTCCGTGCAACAAATTGTCGAGTTCCATTTTATGTTCTCCTCGATGTTACAATCTCTAAAGAGCCTTTCCGCTTCGAAAAAAAGGAGCCCTTTTTGTGAAAAAATACCTTCTCGTCCTTTTCCTGATAGTATCATTTCTGCCGACCGCGAGTCCTGCTCAAAAGGCAAAGCGGACAAACGCAAAACCCGCGCCGTCGCAGGTTCAAACGCCTGTCAAAACACAGGTTCCATACGAAATACCGATCGTTACAAAAACGCTGGCGAACGGCCTTGAGGTGATCGTACTCTCCGATTCGAGCGTACCGCTTGTGACGGTCGAGCTCGACGTACGCAATGGCTCATTTACCGAGCCGCCCGAGTATAACGGCCTGTCGCATCTCTTCGAGCATATGTTCTTTAAGCCGAATCTCGCTCTGCGTCTGTCGCAATGCGAAGAAGTTCCGGCAACCGATCGCTTTTCGCCAAACTACATCGCAGCCTGCGGCAACGCTCTAAAACTCAAACCGCAGATCGGCGACATTTCATATCTCAAAGACAGCGGCCAACTCGGTTTTTATAACGGCTCGACGCGCGAAGAGGTCGTCAATTATTACTTCCACGTCACAAGCCCGTATCTCGCTGCGGCGATCAGGCAAATAAATGATTCCGTCCGCTTTCCGCTTTTTGACGAAACCGATTTCGCTAATGAAAAGCAGGTTGTCATCGGCGAACTCGACCGTCGCGAGGCAAATCCCTATCAGTATCTTGATCTCGAGATGAAGCGAAAACTTTTTTACAAGTTTCCGACGCGTAAGATACCCGAAGGAACTCGGGCGACCGTTTCTGCCGCCACGACCGATCAAATGCGTCTTATTCAATCGCGTTATTATGTGCCGAACAACGCAGCGCTTATCGTCACCGGCGACGTAAAGCCCGATGACGTTTTTCGCCTCGCCGAACAGATAATGGGCAATTGGGAGCGGCGAAAGATCGATCCGTTCAAAGAATTTCCGCTCGTCGAGCATCCGCCGCTGACAAAAAGTGAAGGGGTCTTGATCGAGAAACCTGTCGCACAACAGGATCAAGGCGACAACATCTTTATCTCGATCGGCTGGCAGGGGCCTTCGATCGGCAAGGACGACGTTGCAACCTACGCAGCGGACGTTTTTTCATACATCATCACGCAGCCCGATTCGCGTTTCCAACGCAATCTGGTCGACTCTGGCCTAGCCTCATCGGTAAATTTCGGATATTACACGCAGCGAAATATAGGCCCGATCCAGCTCATTATGGCGACAACGCCCGACAAAGCTAAAGCAGCATTAAAAGCGGCCTACGCTGAGATCGACGCGTTCGCCACACCAGCGTATTTCACCGATGAAGAGTTGGACAGCGCAAAAACCATTCTCGAATCGAACGACCTTTTCGACCGCGAAAAACTGACAGAATATGCTCACACGCTCGGCTTCTGGTGGTCGTCGACAGGCATTGATTATTTTCGCGGATATCACAAGAATCTGCGGGCAACTTCGCGGCAGCAGATCAACGATTATTTACGAACCTACGTACAAAACAAGCCGCACGTCGTGATAGCAATGCTCTCTTCCGCATCAAAAGCCGAGGCAAATCTGACCGAGCAAGATCTCATCGGAGGAAAATAGTGATCAACAATTCTATTATTAGATCAACGGCCAGGCTTCTTTTGATCCTGTCATTTGCCGGACTCAGTTTTGCCCAAACCGCAAACACTTCCAGCGCCTCGGGGGCAGCTCAGGTAACGGAATTTGAGGTCAACGGCCTTAAGGTCCTCGTTAAACGCCGCCCTGCGTCGCCGACTGTTGCTGCGGCACTTTTCATTCGCGGCGGAGCTCGGAACATTGACGAAAAAAATGCCGGTATCGAAGACCTCATGTTAAAGACCGCTATCGAAGCCGGAAAACAATTTCCGCGTCAGGCGGTCAGACGCGAGATCTCACGCACGGGCAGCGGTATCGGAGCATCTGCCGGTCCCGATTTCAGCATTGTTTCGATGGGTGCTTCACGACCCAATTTTGACCGCGTTTGGAATGTTTTTGCCGACGTGATGTTAAACCCAACGTTTGCCGATGACGATATCGAACGTAACCGCCGTGTAACGCTCAGCGCTCTTCGCGAAAAAGATGTCAGTCCCGAAGCAGCTCTCGATTCCGAGATCGAACGTGTCGTCTACGCGGGCCATCCGTATGCGAATGACACGACCGGCACACCGGCGACGATCAATAATTTGAAGGCCGCCGACCTGATCGCATATCACAAAAAGATGATGGAGACCTCGCGGCTGCTGCTCGTCTTTGTCGGCGATCTCGATGCAAACGAACTAAAAACGCGCATCGCCGCATCATTTGGAAAGCTGCCTCGCGGGAACTACAAAGAACAGCCTTTCCCTCAGCTCATCTTTGCTAAACCGACGCTCGATGTAGTCAGCCGTCCGCTTCCGACAAATTATGTCGAAGGCGTCTTTAGCGCTCCCTCGATGAAGGACGACGATTACTATCCGATGCAGGTGGCGATCAACATACTATTTCAATTGGTGACGCAGGAAGTGCGTTACAAGCGGCAGCTTTCCTACGCGCCGGCAGCAGAGATAAATAATTTTGCGGCAAATACGGCTAACATCTCTGTTTCGTCAACGGACGCGAATGAGAGCGTTCGCATAATGCTCGAGCAGATCGACAATCTAAGATCGCAGAGACTGCCCGAAGAGGTTGTGTCTGAGGTCGCCGGGAATTTTCTTACAACTTATTATCTTGGCCAGGAAACGAGCGCCGCACAGGTCGGCGAACTTGGAAGATATGAACTCGTAGGCGGCGGATGGCGTCGTTCATTCGAATTCCTCGACCGCATTCGCAAAGTGAAATCCACGGAAGTGCAGGCCGTCGCCGACAAATATATGCGAAATCTTCGCTTCATCGTTGTCGGTGATCCGTCGCAAATTAACCGCTCGATATTTCTTCAAAACTAAAAGCAAGAGTTACGCCCAGTGGCGTAACTCTTGTCGTGCTCTTAACCTTCCTTCGTCTTGCTGCTCCCGCTGCTCGGAGCTCTGGACGGTGAAGGTTTGCTCTCCTGCCTCTGTTCACTCTTAGCCGGCGGCTGTCTCGTCGGTGCAGGTTCCGATCGTGGCGGCTGCCTTGTCGGAGCGGGTTCGGAACGCGGCGGCTGTCTTGTCGGTGCAGGTTCCGATCGCGGCGTTTCCTGTCTTACCGGCGGCTGTCGAACAGGTGGCTCCGTTCGCGTCGGCGGTTGTCTGACCGGTGTTTCGGTTCTCGTCGGCGGAGTTGTGACAGGTGCCTGCCTGATCGGCGGAGTAGTTTCTGTTTGCCTCACGGGCGGCTGACGCGTTACTGCTCCGGTCTTTCTCGGGTCAGTTGCACCATTGTTTGACGGTTGTGCTCCGCCGCTATCGCTCGCGGTTCGCACAGGCTCACGACCGCCAAGGACGCGCGTCGTCTGAAGCTCTTTGTCCAACGGTGCGTCCGATCTTCGCGGCGCGGCTCCGACCTTCGTCTTAGCGGCAACAATATCTGTCTTTGGCCGTTCAACAGCTATCTCGCGCGTGACCCTTTTAGTCACGGCGGAATACGCCGGCAGCACAGGATCGGTCAGTTCATCGACCTTTTTTGCAAGGACGTTGTTTGCCATGCTGAACGGCGCGGTCTTTACCGGCTTGACCGTCGTTCCAAAATCATCCATCGCCATTGCCACGACTGCGGTTGCGGGGATCTTCGGCGGAATAGGCTGATGAGGCACTTTTGGGCCGCCGGTTTGGATCGGCGGCTGTTGATGGCCTCCGCCATTATGGTGTCCGCCGTTGTGATGGCCGCCATGATGATGCGAATTGTAATAGTGATTGTAGTTATAATAATGGTAGCTGTAAGGCAGCGGATACCAGCAGACGTTGTTGTTGAAAACATTCATTACAACCAACGCCGGGAACCACCAGCTTCGCGAATATCGGTAATATCCGTAAGGCGACCAATACCAGTAACCGTCGTCAAACATCCATCGTCCGTGATGGTAGGTCGCCCAGCCCCACGGCTCATCGTTGACCCAAGTCCATCCGAATGGCGGTATCCAGCGCCAATGCCCGTATCGATACGGCGACCAGTCGGCATAATAGCTCGTCGCCTGTCGATCGGGCCGCCAAACGTAGCCATATTTGGTCGTGTGTATCCACTGGCCGTAACCATCGAGATCGTCAGCGCCGTAAATATCGCTATCGTAATACTTGTCGTAATAAGCGTCTTTCAATCGCTGTGCGATCACCGAATCGCGATCAAGTGACCACGTATCAAATTCGTCCGCAAACCGCGAAGCGTCCGCGGCTTCCCACTCACCGGCATTTGCACCGTCGATATGAACAAGCGCACTGCGGCCGTTCTTCAAAGTAAATCCTGTAGTGTCTGAATAAACGCGGGCTTCGCCACGGTCGGTCACGCTCACTCGAATGTCGTTATCGCCCTGCTGTCCGGCGTCAATTCGGTAAGAGCCCTCCTTCTGCACCGCGATGGTTGTTTTAGGGGCATCGATCTCGAAAAACGCCTTGTCCTTGTCAAACCTCGTAATGCGCAGGCTCATCGTGCCGAGCGAAAGGCTGATAGCAATTCCTTCGTCCTTAAGCTGGACGACCTTGAGATAAGCATTTTCTGCAAGCCGCAGATGCTGGTTGTTATCGAACTGTATCTCAAGCCGAGCGTCGCCTGAGGTCGTGATCTCGTCTCCCTCGACAATTGGCAGGTTTAATGTCGCGCGTTCCCAATCGCCGCCATCGGCGCGTCTAATCTGCACTTCGCCCTTCAGAAAACTTATACGAGCCACTCGCGCTGTCACATCCGGAGCATCATCATTATCGATCGAGTAACTGCTCTCTTCATCCGGCAAATTGAGCGTCTGAGCAGGCTCCAATGCCGCCCCAAAAATAAAAATGCGGCTGAGCGTCAAAAACGCCAGCGCAAATAAAAACGGTCCGATCAATTTACTTACTACTCGCATATAACATCCTCCTGCTGACCTCTTTTTCATCTCCGGGAAGAGCAGTTGAAACCGGCGACTTCAACCTTATACTGCTTATTTCTGCAATAACCGTTCCGCAGAACAAAAAATAGTATTTCGCCCTAAATCAAGGAGAAATCGGTATTTATAGCCACACGATCCTGACCAAATCGTGCATTGAGCGAATTTTTGCGCGACGAAATCGTGCATTTATCTGTGTTATCTGTATCATCTGCGGTTAAAATCACTTTAGGAGATCTCAATTATGAAAAGATTTTTATTTGGAACAGCATTTATTCTCATCTTCGCGTTTTCGGTGTTTGGACAAAAAGCGGCAGTCGGAAAGGTCGATCCGTCGAAGGGCGTTCACGAGGCTTTCGATCAGCTCATTGACGGCATCAAAACCGTTGATCTCGAAAAGGTAATGGGCGTATATGAAAAGAGTCCAAAACTGTTGATCTTCAACAACAACGGAACCGCTACGCAAGGCTGGGACGAAGTAAAAAGCGTCAACGAAAAGATCTATGCCAAACTCTCAAATGTGACGCTCGACGTCACCGGCCTGCGCATAGAGATGCTCGGCAAAACAGCCGCCTATGTAACTTGCAAATGGAAACAAACACAGGAAAACAACGGCAGACTGGAAGACTCCTCCGGGCGAATGACGCTCGTTTTCAAACTCGTCCGCAAAGAATGGAAGATCACACACCGTCACACTTCGCCCGACGCATCGCGGCTTGTCTTCCCGTCCGAACGTGAGACCAGAACGGAACCAACGGCACCTGCAGGTCAAATAGACCTAAAAAATTGATCGTACGCGAAAGCCTGCATCGGCTTGTCGTCGTTTGTGCCGAATGGAAATACTTTGACGTTGCTTACATATCTCAGCTTATTTTTTCGTAGCCGGGGCTGACGGCATTTGCGCTCCCGGAGCGAAACGAACGTTCTCGTAGCCCTTACGGCGGGCGACGATGCGAAAGTCAAATTCGATATTGGAGTGTCCTCCTCCGATCTCGCGAACCTCAAAACTATCTGCGGTCTTGTTCACCACATACAGCCCGCGGCAATCCCCGTTTGGCGTCAGGAAGACCTTGTACGGAATCGTGACATTCGTGGTCTGTGCAAACGTTGGATCGATCTTGACGATGGCACTCCCGTTTTCCAGCTTGACCGTACCAAAGTCCTCGAACCAGTTGTCGGGCGATTCCAGCGCGTAGAGCAGGACCGATCGGCCGTCATCGAGCTTTACGACATTGTTCTTCGCGCCGCCGACCGATAGATCGCCGTCGATCCGAACGTTGCCTGAGCTGTACATATTAGTGGCGTTCAACTGAGGCGTGTTCACATATTGTGTCGTTAGCAAGAAGGGCGCGTAAAGCGACTGTGTCGCGTTGATATACTTGGTCTCAACGCCATCAGGGAAGTGTCCCTGGCCTCCCCATACCGCTCCACCCTTGTCAAGGTAAATACTGTGTCCAACCAATAGATCGAAATTCGCTCGAATTACTTGTCCGACAATACTCCCTGTGGTAGTTAAACTTCCAGTCGTAGATAAATTGCCCGCCTGATTTACGGAAAAAGTTGGGTTAGGAACGGTTCCGCCTAAGGAGATCGAGGACGCGGGCCCGGCAAGCCTCAGATTGCCTTTCGTCGAAATATCACCATTAACAGATGCCTCAAAATTTGGTGCCGCCGAGGTACCACCTGTCGAGAACGAACCCGACTCAGTACGGAAACCATTGGAGGCGTTGATGTTGCCCAGCGAAAGAAGATCACCGCTTGCCAAAACTCTTAACTTCGGATTTCCACCGCTTTCATTGCTTATCAATGTAAGAATGTCACCGGTTCCAAACGACCTGCCAAATAGCGCCGAGCCGTTCGGACTGTTCGAATCACCGACAACGCCGTTCGCGGTTCCTGTGGTCGATGTTGCGTTGCCGTATACGCCCCATCCGCTCGAACTCGCCGTTTGACCAATGACCCCATTCGCCGGGCCGGTTGTGCTGGCAGCAATACCAAAAACACCTGCGCTTGGAGCACCGCCGCCGCCTGCCCCGTCCGTTTTACCCAGAACACCTATGCCGTTTACAGAACTTGAGTTACCGATGACTCCCGCTGTCTGGCCGGAAGATGCTGTGGCACTGCCGATAACTCCGGCAGGTGGTGTTCCTGTATTAGGCGTGATGCCAATGGCACTGTTTGTGGCCGATAATGTTGCCGTGGAGCTGTTACCTGTCAAGGGACCTGACAAATTCTGGGCGGAACCGGCACTCAAGGCATAGCCGGCGATCGCGGCAGATTGGGCACCCGCCGCAGTTATGGCATAAGGAGCAGACAATATCTGCGAGCGTGGCGCTAATGTCGTAAAACCGCCGCCGCCGCTCACCTGTGCACTGATCTCAATGAACCGGTTCGCGCCGGGAAAGAAACTTCCGAAATCCAGGACCAAAGAAAACGAACCGTCGGTAACTGGGACGAGAGATTTGGTAACGGTCGTCCCCTGCTGCGTGCCGCCGCTCAACGCATCAAACAACTTGAATTGCAGATCATAATTGCCGTTAGCGGGGCTGCCGCTCACGTACAGTGAGCCCTGATAAGTGAACGCAGTCGTCTGCGCATGTAAGACCGATGCTGCTAAGACGAAGACACAGCACATTACTAAAATACGGATCGGAACCTTATCCATAACTTTTCTCTCCTCTGGGAAATTGGCTGAACTTGGCAAAAGTGCAGTTAATGTTACACGAAAACCGAAAAGAAGCAAGACCGCAGCTCCGGGGGCTGCGGCCGAGGTGTTCTGCTGTACGATCAGTGAGAACTGCGTCGCGAAAAAACGTTAATACTGAAACGCCGTCTGCGTCGGGACATCGCCGCTCTGACCAAAATGGAATCCATGGTTCTGGCTGTCCGAACTGGTCTGCCAATACCAGTTTCCATCCGACGGCCTGAACACGCAAATATCTGTTTTCCCGTCGCCATCGTAATCAGCCTGTGCAGGAACGTCTGCTGGGAGTCCCCAATAACGATAGTCAAATCCTCCATCCGAGCTCTTATGGATGTACCAAAAACCAGTTGACGGCCGGAAAACGGCAACATCTGTTTTGCCGTCGCCGTCGTAATCGCCGGGAACCGGAATATCGGTCGAGAGCCCGAAATATTCAGCATAGAACGAACCGTCAGAACTGTTTGTCCGATACCAAATTCCCTCTGACGGACGATAAACAGCAATATCCGCCTTGCCGTCTCCGTCAAAATCTCCCAAAGTCGGTTTGTCCCCATTTAAGCCAAAATGAAGGGCAACGGACGCGCCATTTGAACTATTCTGCCGATACCAGTTTCCGTTCGAGGGCCTGAACACAGAACGATCCGCCTTGCCATCGCCATCATAATCAGCCGGCGTCGGCAGATCATCCTGCAGCCCAAAATTGAAAGTCGTAAGCTGACCGATTAAAAAGTTGTTCGTGATCACCCAAAAACCATTAGAGCCGGACTGGGAAAAAGTCGCAAAATCAGTTTTTCCATCACCATTATAATCAGCGGGAATTATTCTGAGGCTGCCAAATCCGAATGGCACAAAAACGAATCCATCCTGCGAACGTTGAAGATACCAATAAAACACGGATGGCCTGTAAACAGAAATATCCGCCTTGCCGTCGCCGTCCCAATCGAACGCTGTCCTGCGCGGCGTGCTCGTCGGGGTTGAAGTTGCTGTTGGGCTAGCAGTTCCGGCAGGGGTTGCTGTTGCGGTAGGTGAACTGGTTCCCGTAGGTGTCGGTGTCACACCACCGCCGATCGTTACGCTGCCGTTTGCGGTCAATACCGGCGGAATGCCTTCGTTCCACTGGAATCCCGGATGGAATAGATTGTTAGGGTCCGTGTAATCCGCAAAGGCCAATGCCGTCGATTGTCCTAACGTGCCGACAACATCGAATTTGAGATTCAGCAGCGTTCCCGCTCCGGTCAGATTCTGCGCCTGAAAAGCCGAGATGATAAAGTGTCCGGCAAAACCCGTATTTGCCGTGATCGCCATTGTGGAACTAAGAGTTCCGGTTTGATCGAAACATGCATTGTTCGTACACGCATTTCCGCCTGAAGGAGTAACGACCGCCGGGTCGAAACTGATCTGGAAGTCATAGGAGATGATCTTGCGGCCGCTTGTATCACCGACGGTCACCGGAACGGTGATAGTCGTACCCGGCGAGGGGAAAAGATGCGGCAGCGCTGCTGTTACCGACGGAGTTCCCGTTGCAGTCGCAGTTGCCGTAGGCGTGTTTGTCGACGTTCTTGTAGCAGTCGCTGTCCACGTATTCGTTGGCGTCGGGCTTGCAGTCGGCGTATTCGTCGCGGTCGGACTGTCACCAAAAAGATATTCGACCGAACCTTTGTCACAGCTGCCGCCTGGAAACCATGGTCGAGGAAAGTGTCTTTGATCGTCATTAACCGTACCACCGCAGCCGTTCGTTCCGTTAGGGATCGTATTGATGACCGGACTGCCGGGATTAGGATTATGCGTCTGCGTCTGGCCGCCGTTGTTTGCCAATGCCCCCAAGCCGGGATCGCCTGTAAGCACATCATGAGCGGCTCCAACGAACGCCGAATTCGGATTTTCAAAGTGATTGTAATCCAATGACGTAGCCAGAAAATTGATATCAATGTCGGCACTAGCTGTGTTGTCCGCCGAGATCGTGTTCGAAACAAATGTCGAGCCGCCGGCCGTCGTGTCCTGATAGATGCCGCCGCCTACCGAAGCCTGTGCGGTGTTAGTCGCGTGGTTGTTTGCAACGGTCGAAAAATCGATGATACAGGTCGCCGCCGTTCCATCAGAATAGACACCTCCGACGTCGGCAGCGCTGTTTCCGGAGATCGTAGAATTCGTGACATTCATCAAAGCGGCGCCGCCGGCACTGCCCGTGTTGATAAGCCCGCCGCCGATGCTTGTCGCACCTGTCAGCGTGTTGCCGCTGATCGTCGAGTGGTTGATGTTCACCGTCGCGTCAAACGTCGATCCGAGAATATTTGTAACACCGCCGCCCTGTCCAGTATCCGATGCTGAAGTGTTGTTGCTGATAGTGCTGTTAATGACATCGAGAGTAGCTGCAGCGGCTGTTGAAGCCAGGTTTCGGATACCGCCGTGAAAGTGGCTAGTGGTATTTCCGCTGACCGTCGTGTTCATAACGATCATATGAGCCTGTTGGTTATAAAGGCCGCCGGCAAATCCGCTAAATCCGGAACCGGTCGCGTTCGTAATATTATTGTTGACCGTGCAGCCGTCAAACGTAACCGTCGCGTTCACCGCACGAACAATAACAGCTCCGCCAAACGTGTTGGCCACAG
>CAZGSC010000045.1:0-20918 GCA_964528325.1 uncultured Chloracidobacterium sp.
GAACCCATATTCGTCGGCGGCGCGCTCGCGAGCCAGAAAGGATTAGGTGATTTTATTCCTGCGAAATTTATACTTAGATCAGCCATAAAAATCTTAATGTGGGATCGTATCGACCGGAGCCTTTGGCGGATCGCGAAGAACTGCTCCCGCGAACTCGACCTTTTCACCCGACAGAGTTTCGTGAATTCCCATCGCCGCAAGCTTGCCCATCTGCGAAGCATCAACGGCCTCTTTACCGCCGTTTGCACAGTCGCCGCCGGAGAATATCTTTGGATCAGAGGTCTGCATCTTATCGTTGACGACTACGCGGCCTTTTTCGTCCGTCTTGACGCCGCAAACATCAGTAAAGAACGACGCCGTTTTTTGCTGGCCGATGGCTTTGATCACCATGTCGCACGCGATCTCAAACTCAGTTCCGTCGGGCTTTGAACATCGCAAAGCGTTTACATGTCCGTTGCCCGTGATCTCGACCGGCTTGGTCTGCCACGAAAACTCGATGCCGTCCTTGCGGGCGAGTTCCATTTCGTAGTCGTATGCCGGAGCATCCTTTTCAGTTCGGCGATAGACCATTATCACCTTTTCTGCACCGAGGCGTTTTGCCTGTGTGACTGCGTCGATGGCGGTGTTTCCTGCACCGATAACAACAATGGTTTTGCCAAGCGGCACCGATTTCCAATCGCGCGTCTTTATGTATTGGATAAATTCGAGAGCGTCATACACGCCTTCCAACTCTTCTCCGGGAATATTAAGTTTGTTGGTTTCACCGAGGCCGGTCGCGAGAAAAATTGCATCATGCTTCGAATGCAATTCATCCATAGCGGTTATTTCGGTGTTGAGGGCAAACTTCACCCCCATTTTCTCGATGTGCTCGACCTCGCTCAGGCTGACTGCCTGTGGCATCTTGTATTCTGCCATGCCGTAAGTATCGAGTCCGCCTGCTTGTGCACGTTTCTCGTAAACCGTCACGTCGTAGCCCAAACGCGCAAGATATGATGCGCAAGACAACCCCGCAGGACCGGAACCAACGATTCCGACGCTCTTACCGTTCGACACGCCTTTTGTGTAGATCTGACGGCCGCTCGACATCGCATGGTCGGTCGCGTATCGCTGGAGCCGTCCAATTTCTATCGGTTTATCGAGTAGTGTTTTTTCAACGCAGGCACCTTCACAAAGCACCTCGACCGGACAGACACGGGCACAGCTTGCGCCGATCGGATTTGCGTCAAATATCACTCGCGCCGACCCGTGCAGATTGCCGCTCGCGATCTTCTTAATAAAGGAAGGCACATCAATATGCGTAGGACAGGCTCGCGTGCAGGGCGCGTCGTAGCAATACAGACAGCGGTTCGCTTCGGCGAGAGCTTCGGCCTGTGTCATCGCCGGATTGATCTCCGAAAAATTTTGCTCGATCTGAGTTATATCGAGCGGTGAGCAATAGTCTTTTGCCATAGAGTTATTCACCACAGAGCCACAGAGATAAGATATTTTTTTAATAACTCTGTGTTCTCTGTGATTCTGTGGTGCAATCTTCCTTAGTCCGCCACGATCGGCCCGTATGCATCCGGTCTGCGGTCACGGAAAAACTGCCATGTGTTGCGTACTTCGCGGATCTTGTCCATATCGAGGTCGGCGACGACAAGCTCGTCCTGATCACGCGATCCGACTGCAAGCATTTGGCCGCGCGGGTCGCAGAAATAGCTCTGGCCGTAGAATTCGCCTATGTTCCACGGAGCCTCAGTGCCGACGCGATTTATCGCACCGACAAAGTAGCCGTTTGCGACGGCGTGTGCAGGCTGTTCGAGCTTCCAGAGATATTCCGAAAGTCCAGCGACAGTTGCCGAAGGATTAAAAATTATCTCTGCACCGTTCAAACCCAAACATCTTGCCCCCTCGGGAAAATGCCGGTCATAGCAGATGTAAACGCCGATGCGTCCGACTGCCGTATCAAAACACGGATAGCCTAGATTGCCCGGCCGAAAGTAGAATTTCTCCCAAAAGCCCGGATTTACGTGCGGGATATGCGTCTTGCGGTATTTGCCTAAAAATTTGCCATCAGCATCTATCACGGCGGCAGAGTTATAATAAATGCCTGACTGTTCTTCCTCATAAATTGGAACGACCAGTACCATGCCGTGCTGTTTTGCAACGTCCTGCATTAGTTTGACAGTCGGCCCGTCGGGTATTTTTTCAACCGCATCATACCAACGCGTCTGCTGCTCTGCGCAAAAATACGGCGTCGTAAATATTTCCTGAAAGCACAACACCTGAACGCCCTGCTTTGCCGCTTCCTCGACAAACTTCATCTGATGATCGATGTTCGCCTTCTTTATCTGATCGATCGGTGCATCCGATCCGCCTACGTTATGAGCCTGTATCAGCCCGCCTTTTACAATTCTTGCCATATTTTCTTAATTTTCCGACAATTGAAAATCACAAATCTAAAATCTTTCTAGCTCATCCAATTGACGCCTGCTTCGGGGTTCCATTTGGTAGTTGTTTTCTTCAGCTTCGTCCAAAACTCTATCGAACTGCGGCCGGTGATGTCGTTCGCACCGAAACGCGATTCGTTCCAACCCCCAAAAGAGAACGGCTCACGGGGCACCGGAACACCGATATTGACGCCGATCATTCCGGCGCTGGCGTGTTCCATTACATATCTCGCAAGGCCGCCGCTCTGCGTAAAGACCGCAGCAGCGTTACCATACGGATTTTCGTTCTCGATCTTAATAGCTTCGTCCAGCGTGTCAGTTCGCATTATCGAGATAACAGGACCAAAGATCTCTTCGGTCGCCACCGACATATTGGGTTTTACAAAGTCTATCACCGTCGGTCCGACGTAAGTTCCTTTTTCGCAACCTTCTACAACGGCACCGCGACCGTCAACGAGGATCTTTGCTCCGTTGCGCTCGGCTTCGGATATGTAATCTTCGATTCTTGTTTTAGCGGCTTTTGAAATAACTGCACCGAGATTCTTGCCGGGAACGACCTTACGAGCTTCGGCAACTATCTGATCGATGATCGGATCGACATTGCCGACCGCAAGCATCGCTGAGGCCGCCATACAGCGCTGACCGGCGCAGCCTGACATTGAAGCCGTTACATTCGATGCGGTCATCGCCGGGTTTGCATCCGGCAGAACGAAAAGATGATTCTTTGCACCGCCGAGAGCGATGCAGCGTTTTAGATGATGTGTACTTTGCTGATAAACGAGCTTTGCAACTTTTGTTGAACCGACAAAACTTACCGCCTCAATATCTTTGTGAGAACAGATGCCTTCGACGATCTCTTTGCCGCCGTTGACGATATTGAAAACGCCGTCGGGCAAGCCCGCTTCCTTCAATAGCTCGGCCATTCGCTGACACGAAAGCGGCACAAGCTCGGACGGCTTCATTATCATTGTGTTACCGAGCACTAGGGCATTCGGCATCGTCCAATTCGGCACCATCAACGGAAAATTGAAGGGCACGATCGAAGCAACCACGCCGACAGGGAAATGCTCGGTCCGACATTCGACGCCGCGGCTGACTTCCATGATCTCTCCGGAAATAAGCTGCGGCATCGAACAAGCAAATTCTGTAAGCTCGATGCTCTTATCGACCTCGGCGCGCGCCTCGTCTTTCGTCTTGCCGTTTTCCTCAGAGACAAGTGCGGTAAGTTCGTCCGAATTCTTTTCCAGCAAATAGCGATAACGGAAAAATACTTGCACGCGTTCCTTAATAGGAAGTTTGCTCCAGCCGTCAAAGGCCTTTTTCGCTGACCGGACAGCTCTTTCAAGTTCATCAGTCGTCGACATCGGAACAGTCGACAGCAGATTTCCGTCTAACGGTGAAATGACATCGAGATCGTCAGTAGAGACGCTGTCGATGAATTCGCCGTTGTAATAATTTCTAACTCTTTCGTATTTCATAAAACTAAAATGTCACGCGAGCCGCGAACTGAAAATTACGCGGGCCGCCGCCGCCTAAGAAAGGATTTCCGATACCGACATCCGGCGTGACCGTTATCGGCAGAAACCCAATACCGCGTCCATTCTCGTCAAGTCCATTATAACTTGCGTCGGCTGCAAAACTAGGTAGCAGCGGCGAAGAAAAATTGGGATGATTTAGGATGTTAAAGACCTCGGCACGCAATTGCAAATTGACACGCTCGGTAAGTTTGGTCGTCTTGAATACAGAAAAATCGACATTCTTGTAGCCAGGGCCGGTCAGTGAATTTCGGCCAAGGCTCCCAAAATGAGGAATGCAGCCGCCTTTACCGTCAGACGTACACGGAACCTGGAATGCCGAGAGATTCAAGAACCTGTCAGGGCCGTTTGTGCCTGCCCAGGGATCGCCGACCAGATCAGGACGCGGGAAGTATTCGCCCGTCCCATTGTAATCGTCAAAAAGATTAACGTGGAATGGGCTTCCGGTGCGAAGCGTGACGATCGTGTTGAACTGCCAGCCGCTGCCGATGCGCGGATGATCCTTGCAGAAATTCGGCAGTTCATAGCTCAAGGTCGCTACAAAGCGCTGGCGAATGTCGAAATTCGAATTACCACGTTCACCTTTTGGGTTGTAACTGTTGTCGGGCTGCGTTGCATTTGCCACAAAGTCCTGACCGTCCGAGGCATCGTCGATCGAGTGTGACCAAACATAATTGACCTGGCCCGAAAACCCCTTGAAGTTGCGAAGGTTCAGACTCGTTTGCAGGGCGTTGTAATCAGATTCGGATGTCGTCTCGATCTGGTTAACGTAAAAGAATGTTCCGCCCGACGGGGCAAACGGTCCGTTATCAAACGGCCGAGCCGTCGAAACCGCTGGATTGACAGGCTGATTTATGTCCCGGTAACGGAATAAATGCCTTCCGCGTGAGCCGACGTATCCAGCCTGCAAAACGACGTTGCGGGTCAATTCCTGCTGGATGTTGAGGTTGTAGTTCTGGATCATCGGCGTTTGCAGGTCGCGGTCAACCGCAAAAACATCCGAATCGGAAAAACCTGTAAAGATCGAAACATTATTCTGAATTTGCGGAATTGTTGAATATGAGAAAAGGATCGGCGCGGGCCCAACGGGATTGTAAGCCGGTCCGGGATTAAACGTATTGAAAGGCAACTGCCCGACAAAGAAATCCTGTGAGAACGCGTCATAAAACAGGCCCCAACCACCTCGAACAACCGTTTTGCCTTTGCCTGTGATGTCCCACGCAAAGCCGAGCCGCGGGCTAAAATTATTCCAGTCCGACTTGTAAAGCTTATCGAGCCCGTTCGTGCCGACCTGGACAAGGCCGAGTTGACGGTCGAAGTTGCTGAACAAGTTGTTCTTCTCGCCGATGACACCAAAGTAATCCCAGCGAACGCCGAGATTTAATGTCAAATTATGGCTCGCACGCCAATTGTCCTGAAAATATAATGTATGCGAGTTTTGGAAGGTCTGCCGCTGCGAATCTCCCTGAGCGGAACGGCCGCCTAACAAAATGCCTTGAAGAAAATCATCGAGCGTGGCAAAGTCGAGCCTTCCGCGATAGCCTGCGTCAAAAAATGCATCGACATCAGTGCGGCGAAATTCGTAGCCTATTTTCGTGTCGTGGGCATTTATCTTCCACGAAAAGTTGTCGATGAAGTGAATATTCTTATCCACGCGTGCTCGCGGCAGCGACAGATTAGAACCGATCGATGCGATATTGCCGATCGCGTCTTCACGAATGCGGATGAACGGCAAACCAAAATCGCGCGCGTTGGTCGTTCCGTTATTTAAGCCAATACTGTGCGGGTCAAATGCTTGATCCTCCGGGAAAAAGCCCTGATCGAAACGGTTATATCCGAAGCGCACCTCGTTTACTTTTGTGCTGGAAAATATTTTCAAATATGAGACCGACACAAGATCAACCCGTGTCGGCGTGACCGTGTTGTAGCCCGGAAGAATATTGCCGCCGAGAAGTGCAAGCGGGAACGACTGGTCGCTGTTGCCGTAATAATAGCGGCCAGTGATCTGGTTGTTTTCGTTGAACGAGTGATCGATCTTGCCGATAAAGCTGTCCACATCGTTTGAAGCCTTGGTGGTTGCAAAAAGATTTGGGCGGCCGGAGTTGTCGCAAACCGGCAATGGGTTGTTTGGTGTTCCCCACGGGTTACGCGCCAACAGGCGTCCGATGACAGGATTCAAAACGATGCCGCCGCCAAAACTACGTCGGTCGGGATCTTGGTTGCAGCCGTTTCCATTGAGCGCGGCTTGTATCTCACGCGGGTCGGGAATTCGTGCGGTCGAGTTCAGGCCGACGCTTTCGCGCTGGCCCTCGTAATTTAGAAAGAAGAATGTCTTGTTGCGAACCAACCGGCCGCCAAGCGAGCCCCCGAACTGATTATTGCGAAGCTGGGTTTGCGGCTCTGAGTCAATATTAAAAAAGTTGCGTGCGTCGAATTTATCATTTCTCAGAAATTCGAAAACGGCACCATGAAGATCGTTTGTTCCCGATTTGGTTACGATGTTTACTACCGAGCCTGAGTTTCGACCGTACTGCGCTTCGAAATTCGAGAGAACGGCGACTTCCTGAATGCCTTCGAGCGGCAAGATGGTCGCAGGCGTGCCGAAAACGCCAGCTTCGTTGATCGCCGGCAGGTTGCGGTAGCCGTCGTTCATGTCGGTACCGTCGAGGAGATAATTATTTGACCGACCGCGATTTCCATTCGCACTGAACAGCCCAAACGAACCCGGCGAATCGGTCGCACCCGAAGGATCCCCCGAAGCACCCGGAACAAGAACGAGAAACTTTGTAAAATCGCGTCCGTTCACCGGAAGCTCGGCAACTGCACGGCTTTGTATCGTTCCGCCGAGTGTTGTGCTCGTGGTTTCGACCTGTTCCTGGGTCAGGACTTCGACCTGTGTGACCGTAGAGCCTGTAGCTAAAGGGATATCGACCCTACTTTCCCCGGCAACTGCAACAACGACTCCCGGTACGGTCCGAGTAGTAAAGCCTGTTTGCGAGACCTTAACTTCATACGTTCCAATGGGCATTTCGGCAAAGGAATAGTTTCCATCTGAGTCCGTTGTCGTTGTTCGTTCGATGCCAGTTCCGACGTTCTTAGCGACCACGGTTGCTCCTTGTACAACAGCACCGTTTTGATCGGTCACCGTTCCAAGTATCTTGCCGCGAAAAGATTGAGCAGAGCTATTTACAACAAGAAAGACGAGCAAAAAAGACAGAATTGTGAAAAGGTATGATGCACGTCGGAAGTGTGAAAACGCAGGGGTGAACATCGTTTTATCTCTCCTTTACGAAATTGTAATTAAAGTAAAAGTTCTGAACGTACTACTCAACGGTCGCCGAACTATCCTGCGGCGGCGGCAGCGCGCGCATCAATGCGACATGAACACCGAACGCGACGCCGAATCCAACAAACCACGCATAATCGTATAACGGTCGAAGTATTGGAATTATCAACCCTATCCAAGCAAAAAAGCAACCGAGCAGCGTTGCAATCACCGCACGCCAATTCCAGCCGCCGTAAATTCCTTTACTGCGATAAAGATCGCCAAGATTTAAGTTCTTGTCACGGACGAGCCAATAGTCGGCGATCAAAACGCCCGCTATCGATCCCAAACCGCCCGAATAACCAACGAGCCAGCCAAAAATATAACCGCTTGGGTCGGCAAGCAGCTTCCACGGCTGCATCAAAATGCCGATAATGCCGGTGATCAAACCACCTGTGCGAAATGAGATGAGTTTTGGAAAAGCGTTGGCAAAATCATTTGCCGGCGAGACGACATTTGCAGCGATATTAACCGAAAGCGTCGCCACCACAACCGTAAACATCGAGATCGCCACGACTATCGGCTGCGAAAACTGGCCGACGAGCTTGACCGGGTCCCAAGCGTCAGCTTTGTTCATATCGGGAAAGACAACGACCGCCGCCGATGTGATCAAAATGCCCATCGCGGCAAAAACGACCATCGTTGTTGGCAATGCGACCGTCTGCCCGACAGCCTGCTCCTTCTGGCTTTTGCCAAACCGCGTAAAGTCCGGCATGTTGAGCGAAAGCGTCGCCCAAAAACCGATCATTCCCGTCAGACTCGGTATAAAAACCGGCCAGAAGTCTCCGAAAGTGTTGAATTTGCCCGGCTCGTGCAGCAAAAATCCGATGCCGCCCGCCTGATACAAGATCCATGCGAGCAACAACCCTGTCATCACAAGCACATAAGGTGCGGCCCAATTCTCAACTATCCTGAGCAGGTCCATACCTTTGTATATGATCAGAATATTGAGTGCCCAGAACAGCAAGAACGATAGCCACTCGGTCGGCGTATGTCCGCCTATTGGCCCACCAAAAAGATTGTGCCAGCCGGGAATGAACGCCGCAAAAAATGTCTGCAAAGCCTGTCCGCCGATCCACGCCTGAATGCCGAACCAGCCGCAGGCAACGATCGCTCGCATCAAAGCAGGCACATTCGAACCCATCGTTCCATAGGCCGCACGAGCAAAGACGGGAAACGGAATGCCGTATTTTGTTCCGGGATGTGAATTGAGCAAGATCGGCGCAAGCACAATTGTGTTGCCGAGCAGGATAGTGAACAGCGCCTGCCACCAGTTCATACCCGCCGAGATCAGCCCCGACGCCATCATATAAGTCGGTATGCAATGCGCCATCGAGATCCAAAGCGCTGCGTAGTTATACGTCGTCCAATTGCGTTTTTCAACCGGCACCGGTGCAAGGTCTTCGTTGTACAGCGGCGAAGATTCGATGTCTTTTAGAGCGTCTTCATTTAGCTCGACGCGTCCGTCGTCGTGTTTGATGGTTTCGTTCATAAGCATTTATTCCGGCAGATTCAGCCGTCTCAGCATGCCTTGAATCGCTGTATTAGACGGCAACAAGCATTGCTCTGACGCTTAAGACGGATGCAGCCGTTCCTAAATTATTTCCTCGGCTACAGAGTTGCGTTATAGCGCTCCCATTGCTGTTTTGATTTTGCCAAAAAGGCTACAAACCGCGGATCATGGCGAAGATTCTTCAGATTTTCGTCATTAGCAAACAACGGGTAACACGGAAAACCATCGTCCGCAGCTAATTGCAAATACTCATTGGCCCGTTCCGGTTTGTTCATAAGTGCATAGGCGGCCGCAATATTATAGGCCGCATGGTGAAAGTGGCCAAAGTCCTTACCTATCTCCTCTGCACGAAGAATAGACTCTTCAGCTTTCGGTATGTTGCCATTTTTTGCGAAGATCATGGCCTTGACACTCGTACCGACACCACCTTCGTCATTCGGGTAATCACGTAAGTACTTATCGATGATCTCTGTGGCCTCCTGGATACGTCCAAGATTGAACAGCGCTGTCGCCGTCTGAAATGCGTGCAGCGACGGGTTTTTTTCGAGTGGTGTGCTCTTGAAAAGTTCGTATGCATCCTCATATTTACCGCGGTACATATCTATGACACCGAACCGAAATCGCGCCAACATATTTCCTGGATTTATCTCGAGTGCCTTTCGGATCTCAGCCATTGCCTTGTCGAATAACCCCAAATGAAAGTAGATCACCCCAAGTTGATGATGGGCATCGTCCAGATTAGGATCCAATTCGAGAGCCCGTTTGTATGACTGGACCGCTTGCTCATGTGGGAAACGCTTTGCGTGGGTCCAAAGAAGCAGGCCCCGGGCAAAATGTGCCTCTGCTAGATCGGGGGCGATAGCGAGTGCTTTCAGCACTGCAACCTCCGCATTCTCATTCAACTGCTTACGCTCAGCACTGACCGCAAAGTAGAACGCCTTGACATTGTATGCGCGAGCAAGTGTAGCCCAGGCAAGGGCGTATCCCGGATCCAGCTTGACGGCCTCTTCGAGAAGTTTGATAGCCGCGTCAACATCGTCCCGGTTCTCACTTGCCACAAGCACCTTTGCCCTTAAATAATTTTCGTACGCCGCACTGTTGGGAGCATTCTTTATAGGAGTAACGTCTGCTAGATTCAGGACGTTCTTTTGCGAAGTGTTTGAGCCTCCGAGTTTCCACGCCGCGATGATGAGACCTGCAACCAGCACCACTCCAATGACGATCCAAAGAATGCCAGTGCGTTTGTTGTGAGTCCTTTTGGCGGCTGGCAGGATAGCAGTTGGTGCGGTATCCGTCAGGTTAGCTATTGTTGTCAGACCATCGCTCTCCCGATTAGTGATCCTTTCAGCCATCTTTGGTGAACCTTGTTTCTCATTGTGGATCAACGTTGCGGGTTCATTAGCAGAAGCCGGGCCTTCGAGCAGCGCATTTCCGTCATCGAGACAATACAATAAAGTGTCGTCGTAATAATCTCGCCTGCATTCAGGGCATCGCTTCATAAAGAATGTGGCGGCCGGACGCCGTTAACGGTTATGGAAACCTGCCTCAGATCGTCGGCCTTTTCAGAACTGTTTGACAGCAGGATTATAGATCTTATTTTCAGATCTTTCAGTATATCAGCGGCCGGGCGATAGCTGCGTGCATCGGACGAGTAGCCTGCTTTAACATACGCCTCGGCCTGGCCGAATTCCTTTTTATAAGGAATGCTCTCCATCAACGCAAGATGCCCGTTGCCCTTGCCCTCCTGATCGAGCCATATGATGATGCCTCTACCCTCGCGTTCTATCAACGCCTGCGAGCCTTCCATCTCCTCGCGACAAGTGCATTCGATGCTGTTGAACACGTGAGCACCTATGCAATGCGAGTGCACGCGGCAAAAAATGTTCTCGCCGTTCTCGACATCGCCCATGACGATCGCGATCGACTCTAGCTGGCCGTCGTAATACAGATACTCAGTATAACTGCCAAATTTGGTTTTAAGTTCTCGCGTTGCAAGCCTGATGTTCATTTTTTGTCATTCTACACTCTTGATCATTACAACTTCATCGGTCGTATTTCCGCGCACGAGATAAAGTTTTGTGCCGTCGCGTGAAATGGTGTAATTCAAGATCTTCTCGATGTTGAAGTTCGTTATCTTCGAAAGCTTTCCGCTTACCAGATCTTTTTCAGCCATCTCAGTATCGTTAAACTCCGTAGGATTGCCGCTGTATGGCGTGAAATAGACCTTATTTCCGTCGTTTGAAAAAACAAACCCCTTACTGCGGGTAATGTTGACGAAAGGCATCGGATCGCTGAATCGCTGCCCGTCAAAACGGGCGAGACGAAAGGTTGCCCCCTGTGTCGCATCGTTTTCATTGAAGGCAGTATAAGCTATCAGATCTTTAGTTCGGGCAATGCCAAAAACCACAAAGGAGTAGCCTTCACGTTCGAGAACGGGCGTTGCGACGCGGGTCGTGACGTCGAGCTTTTGAATAGTATAAGGGTCAGCAGTCCCGAAAAGAATGCTTGTCGAATCGGCCGCTATAGCGCCGAATACCTTCTTAATTGAAGGCGTATCGGTTAGCTTTTCCTTTCCGCTACCGTCCAAATGTATCCGCCACACGTCATTGTCGGAAACGTAGTAGCAATATTTTTCGTCATTGGTGATAGCCGCGCGCTGCAGCGGCCCCGAATTCTCACCGTTATAGAGCGTTAGAAATTTCTCGCCAGTTCCGTCCGCATTGACCAGAAAAAGCCCGTCCTTGCCCTTGATGTCCGTTCTCGTAATAAGCAGACGATTATCCGACGTTACATCTTCGACCCGTAGTTCGTCTTTCGTCGTGGGAATAGTTTGTCTCGCGGACTTGCTTGCCAGATCGAGTTCCCAAACCCCGTTTGTTTTGTTTTTTTGCAGAGCGATGAGAAAATTTCCGTCCTTTGAAACAGAAACGCGCGAAAACGTGCTCGTGCTTGTCGTTAGAGCGGTAAACTCGCCTTGTGGAAAAGAGATCTTATAGAGCTGGCCGTACTTTTGGTCAGGAAATTGTCCGGTAATAACCAAACCTGAACCATCGTTGAGCCAGTCTAAACTTCCGTCTTCTTTCAAGACGGTATCTGAAACTTTTCTGAGTTCGCCGCCGTCCGTGGGGATCCAATTGACCTTATAAAGATTCTTTACGCCCGGATCAGTAGCGAAAACTGCGACCTTAGCTCCGTCCGGTGAAAAAGCGATGCCTTGAATTTCCCTGTCTTTCGCGCTGGTCAGAATTCGCTCTTCTTTTTTCTCCAGATCTCGGACGACCAGCTTGACCTCAAACGGCGAGCGTTCGATCCTGACAAAAGCGATCTTTCGTCCGTCAGGCGCAAGCGAAAAATTTCTAGCGATGTTCTCGACGACTTTCTCCGGCTCGCCGCCGAGCAGCGGAACTCGAAAAACATCAACCTGCACATCTGCGGTGATCAGAGCTTCGTGCGCGTAATAAAAATAATTTCCGTCAGGCGAGAATTTGATGTCGCGGACATACGATTTGCCCATCGGCAAAATTTCCTTTTCCGCGCCGGTTTCCATCTGCCGCAGAACGAGCCGCGTTTCGTTACCATTTCTTCTTTCAACATAAGCCAGATAACGTTTATCAGGCGAGATCTCTGTCAACTCGACATTTCCGCTTATCGGGATCTTCTCAAAGATCGTCTTGTTGAATGCCGTTTCAATCGCACTGACAGGCCTTAAATATCTGTATCCCAAATACCCCAAACTGCCGATCAATAGAACGCCGATCACAGCAATTACTCCTGTCCGATATCTGCTTCGGAGCTTCTCGATCTCAATACTTAAGGTTTGATACTGCTCATCTTTTGTAAGTGCACCATTCCTGTCCGTCTGCCCGGTATTTGCACCGTCATGTCCTCGGGGCAGTTCGCTTTCACTGGTCGAAACAGCTTTTGCGGACGAGGGTTTCAGATATTCGATCTCACCGATCATTTCAGAATCGCGTCGAAGCTTTTTGAGGTCGGCCATCATTTCGCTGGCCGTTTGATAACGCTCGTCACTCTTTTTCGCGAGTGCCTTTTGCAGAAACTGTTCTAATTCGGCCGGAGCGGCAGGAAGAAACTGACTGAGAGGCGGCGGCTCTTTTGTTAGGATCGAGGCAATGGTATCGCTCATCGTTTCACCCGAAAAGGGCAAATGCCGCGTGACCATCTCATAGAGCACAACGCCGAGGCTCCACAGATCTGTCCGCGCGTCGGTTTCCTTGCCGCGAGTCTGTTCCGGTGACATATATGAGACGGTTCCCATTATCATTCCCGGTGTAGTGTTGACCTGCATTCGCGTCGCGTCCTCGGGCGATGAGGTCTCAGTCTGTTTTTCGGTTAATTTTGCGAGGCCAAAATCCAGCACTTTTGCGTAACCATCCTTGCGGATCATAACGTTCTCAGGTTTGATGTCACGGTGAGTGATACCGGCGAGATGCGCTGCCGAAAGGGCCTCTGCCACTTGCTCGGCGATCTTCAATATCATGTTAAGCGGCGGCGATTCCCATTTTGCCAGGTGCTCGCGCACCGTTTTGCCGTCGATCCACTCAGTAACGATGTAGTTTGCATCGTGAGATTCACCGATCTCATAAACGGTTAGAATATTTGGGTGATTGAGTGCCGAGGCAGCTTTTGCTTCCCGAATAAACCGATTCAGTTTGTTTGCGTCCTTGCTGAATTCCTTGTTCAGAAACTTGATCGCCACTTTGCGGCCGAGTTTGGTATCTTCCGCCAGATATACCTCGCCCATGCCGCCCGCACCGATCTTAGAGACGATACGATAGTGGCCGGCCATTTCTCCAACACGGCTCGCTTTATCTTCGAGGCCTGAGAACAATTCCGCGGCGAGCGGTCCGGGTGACCCGTCTATAAAATTATCCGGAGCATCTTCAAAAGAAAGCAATGACGCTACTTCAAGGCGAAGTTCCTTATCGCTCCCGCATCGCTCATCGAGAAAAGAATCACGATCATTCGGAGCAGTGTCCAAAACCGCATGATAGATCTCCTCGATCTGTTTCAGCCTTTTGGAATCCATAAAGTTCTTTGCTTTTATTGCGCGACAGATAGTTCACGCAGCAGCCATGTTCGGGCGAAACGCCAATCGCGCTTTACTGTGTCGGTTGATATTTTTAGGACTTCGGCGACTTCTTCATTGGTAATGCCGCCAAAATATTTTAGTTCGACGACGCGGCTCTTGCGCTCGTCGAGCGTAGCCAGATTTTTCAGAGCATCGTCGAGCGCGATTATGTCTTTTGATTGATCCGCTGCGACCGCAGTGTCATCGGCCAGCGTAATCCTTTCCTGCCAGCCGCCTCGCTTTTGGCTGCTTTTTGAACGCGCGTAATCGACTAAAATGTGCCTCATTGCCGACGCTGCCACGCCAAAGAAATGTGCCCGGTTTTGCCAATTCCGTTCATCTTGTTTTGCAAGTTTTAGATAGGCTTCATGGATAAGTTCAGTGGTTTGAAACGTGTGTCCTGACGGCTGCCGCCTCATATGATTTCTCGCCATGCGACGCAATTCATCATAGACGAGCGGCATCAGCTGCTCCAGGGCCTGTTCGTCGCCCTTTCCCCAGTCTGCAAGCAGAAGGGTGATCTCATGCGATTCTGCGTTTTTCATGTGTTTTACTGCGAATTTCTATGCTGATTATAAAACAATACCCTTAAATAAAAAAAATAATTGAGTCATGCCCCTTTTTAGGAACGCTTCTCGTTTAGATAAATAGGGAAACAAAGATCAGCAGATCCCGCCGCGTTAGGTTGATACAGCCTAACGTGCAGGAATTTCGGCTCAATAAAACGGGAGGAAAAATGATGAAACTTAGACAAACTAAAACCAGAGGGATGTTGTTGGCATTGGCTCTAATGCTTGCCGCGCCGGCATTGATCCTATGTCAAACCAGCTACAAAAACGCAAATAAAGGCGGTTCAGAGCAAGCTGTTCGGAAAACGATCGACGATCTTGCAGCCGCATTGGGAAAGAATGACACGGCGGCCCTCAACCGTATCTATGCTGACGAATACACATTTGTCGGTGATAACGGAGCGATGATGACCAAGGCGGAGCGCATCGCCGCGTTCAAGTCGGGCGACGTGAAATACGAATCTGTCAGCATTGACGTAGCAAGGCTCCGTCTTTTTGGAGATACAGCAGTGGCTGTTACCCACATAACCACCAAATTTGCGCCAAGTGCAAAAGTCACTGGCGGTAAATTCATTACGACAGCAACCTTTGTCAAGATAAAGGGCCGCTGGCAATTGGTCGCCGCAGGCAATACGCGCTTAGCTGAATAAAGATCGCAACAAAACAAATACAGGAGAAAAAAACTATGAAACGCAATTTAACAATACTCTTCTCTCTCTTCGTCGTTATGCTGACAATGAGCATCGTCACATCCGCTCAGGTCAATCGTCCGTACAGCAACGGTTCGGTTTGGGCTATCGGTGTTATCCAGGTCAAGCCCGGCATGGACAATGCCTATAAAAACTACCTTGCAACCGAATGGAAACGCAATCAGGAAGCTATGAAAAAAGAAGGAATTATCCTTTCATACATGGTGATCCAAACCGAAATGCACAGCGGCACTGATTGGAACATGCTGCTTTTGACCGAATACAAAGACCTTGCCACGTTTGAAGCCAATCAAACGAAAGCAGATAACTTGGCACAGACCGTCGTTGGCAACGACGCAGCACAAATGCAGGGCTACAAGGAGCGTTTGCAGATCCGCGAAGTCCTCGGCAACCGTCTCGCGCGCGAAATACTTCTGGAGCCAAAGAAGTAAGTAAAGAACAATTCATCACAGAGTCACAAAGAGCACGGAGAAATTAAAAGAAGTTTCAAACTCTGTGTCTCCGTGACTCTGTGGTAAATTCTCCTTAATCAGAGAAAGACTATGAATAACAAAAGACTAGACGGAAAAGTGGCGATCATTACCGGGGCAACCGGCGGCATCGGCGAGGCGACAGCAAAACGATTTCTCGAAGAAGGCGCAAGCGTAATGCTCGTTGGCCGCTCGGCAGAGAAACTTGGGGAGACTCGCGAACGCCTTTCGGCTTTTAATGATCTGGCGACATCAGTCGCAGACGCGACTGATGAGCAGGCAACTGCCGCGGCGGTTGCAGCAACTATCGAAGCGTTTGGCGGTGTCGATATTCTATTGGCTAATGCCGGCATCGAAGGCAAAATTGCGCTGATCGAGGATCAAACAGTCGAGAATTTTGAGGAAGTTCTTCGCACCAACGTGATCGGCGTTTGGCTGTCGATGAAGTACTGCGTCGAACCTATGAAAAAACGCGGCGGCGGTTCTATGGTCGCTCTTTCGTCAATATCGGGCGTTATCGGTGTGCCGGCAGGTTCTCCTTATTTCGCAAGCAAACATGCTGTTTGCGGTCTGGTAAAATGCGCCGCTCTGGAGCTTGGGCCCTTTAATGTTCGCGTAAACGCGATCGCTCCCGGCCCGATCGATAACCGTATGATCCGCTCGATCGAAACACAAATATCACCCGACGATCCTGACGTTATGCGAGCAGGTCTTACACAACAGATCGCCATGAAACGCTACGGCACGAATGAAGAGGTTGCCAATCTCGCTTTATTCCTCGCTAGCGACGAATCATCATATTGCACCGGCGGCATTCACATGATCGACGGCGGATTTACTGCCGCATAAACTTTACGGATCAAGAGGGACGAAAATGAAAAAAGCATTGATGATTTTGATGATCGTGATCGCAGCGGCGTCCGTGGCGTTCACCCAGACGGAGAGATCGCCTACATCAGAAGTTAAGCCGCGAACTATAGAGAATAAAATTGACTCTTCACTTTCATTTGATCATCTGGCACTTTCGGTAAGAGATGTTGACCGGTCGGCCGAGTTTTATAAGAAAGTGTTGGGTCTTGAAGAAATTACTAATAAGACCAAGATCGACGGGATCAGATGGTTCTCATTGCGAGATGGAAAGGAACTGCACCTAATTTCGATCCTAAAGGATGATTTCAAAACAAATAAGGCTATTCACTTTGCGCTCTCGATAGCAGACTTCGATTCCGTTATCAAAAAACTCGATTCTATGAAGGTCGCGTACTCCGATTGGGTGGGTGAGTTGAATAAAGTAAATATTCGAGCTGATGGAATAAAGCAGATCTATTTCCAGGACCCGGACGGCCATTGGATCGAAGTAAATAGTGTTTCTGAAGGGCGAGCGGGTATGTCGGGTGACACAAACAGAACTGTCGAATCGCAGATCATCGCGATCGAGAAAGCAGGATGGGAAGCGTGGAAAAATAATGACAATTCGTGGATCCGGAGCAACTCAACTGACGAATTCCTACTGGTCAGTTCCGATGGTGTCTCCGACAAAGCAGCGGTTGTTAAATCGACTGCTGCCGACTGCAAAGTCAAGAATTATTCGCTCGATAATTTTCGGTTTGTTATGATCGACGAGGATTCGGTGTTGATGACCTATACAGCGATCCAGGACGGCGTGTGCGGCGGAAAAAAGATCCCTTCGAAGGTTCGCTCCTCAGTGGTTTATGCGAAGCGCGGCGGAAAATGGCTCGAAGCGCTTTACATGGAAACGCCGATCGCTCAATAAAAGCAAATAATTAGATCAGGAATAAATAGAATGGATAATGAGAATATTGTGCTGATCGCACGGTTGAAAGTTAAGGCCGACAAGATCGAGGAATTAAAAACAGCGGCACTCGCAATTGTGGCGGATTCGCGTAATGAGGCCGGCAACATAAACTACGACATTCATCAATCGATCGAGGATGAAACTGTCTTTTTATGGCACGAAACGTGGGTCAACAAGGCCGCGATCGACGAACATTTTGCGACGCCGTTTTTCGGAGAGTTCTTTAAGGTTGTCGAAGAGATCGCGGCCGAGCCTCCACAGATAAACTTGACAAGAATGATCAGCGAAAAGTGATCATGCGGGCGTGTTGTTCCTGAGCCACTGAAGGGCGCCTTCCGCATTTGAAAAATGCTTGACCCGAACGCCGCGTGATGCTGCTACCGTCTCATAAAGCTCGCTAAGTTCGTCAGGCTTATAGCCTTCGAAACAAAAGGCCATCCACAGTTTCGGCACCGTCGCTGCTTTGATCCCTGCATCGATCACCTCGGAAGATTGGAAGATGCCCTCCGGCACTTTGCCTTCTACAAGTATCCGATGGGATCCGTGTTCCTCGCATATACGGGCGATCCGTTCCCAAAGTAAATTACGCTTCTCCGAGCTTACCTCTAGACCTTTCCCGAGTTGGACATGAACATGATCATCGCGAAATTCGATGGCAACACCACCGTCAAGCACCAACGGCGTGAGCCATATTGAGTTTCCTTTATCTTTTTCCATCAGATCAACTGCGTTCGACAACCTAAGTAAGCGTTGCTAACTCTACACCTTTACGCACTCGCCGCGTTTGAGGAATTGTCCATCGCCTGCTTTGCCTGTGTGTTCGCCATTTTCGATAACAACACGGCCGCGTGATAGAACGGTCTCGACCTTGCCTTTCATTTTCCAGCCTTCGTATGACGAGTAATCAACATTCATATGTTCATTTTCGACGCCGAAGGTATGTTCCTTTTCCGGATCGAAAATGACTATGTCAGCGTCGGAACCGACGGCGATCGTGCCTTTCTTCGGAAAGAGGCCGAACATCTTGGCGGCGGCTGTTGATGTGAGTTCGACAAATCTATTCAAAGAAATGCGGTTCTCGACAACGCCGCCGTTGTATATCAAATTCATGCGGTTCTCGACGCCGGGAGCGCCGTTTGGGATCTTGGAGAAATCGTCTTTGCCAAGTTCCTTTTGCTCCTTCATACAGAACGGGCAGTGGTCGGTCGAGATGACTTGCAGATCGTCCATTTTCAAGCCTTTCCAAAGCTCAGCGTGATTGTGCTTTTCACGCAGCGGCGGCGTCATCACATATTTCGCACCATCCCAACCGTCGCCGTAATCGTCTATCGAATGAAACAAATACTGCGGACAAGTCTCGGCAAAAGCCGGAATGCCGCGATCACGAGCCTGCCGCACCTGATTGAGCGCGTCGGTGCAGCTCAAGTGAACGATGTAAACCGGCGACTCTGCCATTTCGGCAATGGCGATCGCTCGATGAACACCTTCGGCTTCGGCGATAGTCGGCCGCGTGAGAGCGTGATACTTCGGCGCGGTGCGTCCGTCAGCAAGAAAGCGTTTGATGATCTCGTTGATAACGATGCCGTTCTCGGCGTGCATGCAGATCAGCCCGCCGCGTTGGCCCGCCGCCGACATCGCACGAAAGATCGTCGCGTCGTCCGCCAAAAACACGCCCGGATACGCCATAAACAGCTTGAACGACGAGATGCCTTCGTCAATGAGCTTATACATCTCCTTCTCATCGCCGTCCTCAAAGTCTGTCGTGATGAGATGAAATCCATAGTCAATGCAAGTCTTGCCCTCGGCTTTCTTGTGCCACGCATCGACGCCCGCGGTCATCGATTCGCCTTTCGTCTGCACTGC
This sequence comes from uncultured Chloracidobacterium sp., assembly GCA_964528325.1. Taxonomy (GTDB): domain Bacteria; phylum Acidobacteriota; class Blastocatellia; order Pyrinomonadales; family Pyrinomonadaceae; genus OLB17. The sequence continues at coordinate 19,320 of CAZGSC010000045.1, forward strand.
AAAATCAATGATCGTCGTCGTTCCGCCGTGAGCCGCCGCGCGTGTGCCTGTAAAAAAATCGTCTGACGACGAAGTGCCGCCAAAAGGCAGTTCCATATGCGTATGCGGATCGATCCCGCCGGGAATGACGAGCTTACCCGACGCGTCAATGACAACATCGGCTTCCATATCCAGCGTCTTGCCGATCGTCGTGACAGTCTCGCCGTCAATAAAAATATCTGCTTTATAGTCGTCCACCGCGGTTACAACACGGCCATTTTTGATAAGAGTTTTCATTTTTATAAGTTACTGTTCCAGATGTCGACAGCGAGTTTCCAATCTTTTTTATACCGCCTCCAAACGACGACGAATTTGCCTGAATCACGTTTACCGTCCGGAGAGATCAACTCGTATGTCCCTACCTCAATTGCCAGATTTCCTTGAGCCTCAACATCGGACGTGCTTAGCAACAGCTTAGCTCCCGAATTAATAAAGCCCTGCCAGAATTGTTGTATCTTTGTCCGCTCCTGAACCACCGGGCCGTTCGGGGGCATTACGCGAGCGCCTTCGGCATACATATCAGCAATTTTCGCCGCCTCACCCTTGCTAAGTGCTTTAGCGAACCCTTGGGAAGCGGCTTCAATGTCATTACGAATACTGTTACTCGCAGCCTTATTTCCTTTGGCCTGCCCCAGTGACATAGAGGCTGCCAAGATCATTATGACTAGCACTAAAAAGATTCTATTCATTTTCATTATTGATCTCCTTCAGAAGAATGTTTAAAGCAAGATACTCAACATCTGCTTAGCAACCAAATTTAAGTGCGAAGACGAATCTTCGACTAATCTTGACGCCCGTCTCGGCCTCCCAGACGCGTCCAATGACAACATCGGCTTCCGTATTGAGCGTCTTGCCGATCGTCGTGACAGTCTCGCCGTCAATAAATATATCTGCAGCGTAATCGTCAACTGCCGTTACGACACATCCATTCCTAATTAAAGTTCTCATAAGAAATTCACCACAGAGAACACAGAGGGATCTTTCTCAGCGACCTCTGTGTCCTCTGTGGTAAAAATTCCTAACAAAGTGCAAAGCCAGCATCAAGTGCCTCTACAAGCCGATCAACTGTATCGGTTGTCGTGTTGAGCATCATTCCGGTGCGGATGACATTGCCGTAGAGGCCGCCTTTGCCGATGAGGACGCCACGGCGTTTGGTTTCTTCAAAGACTTTCAGCACGGCTTCCGGATTTGGTTCTTTGGTCTTGCGGTCTTTGACGAGTTCGATGCCAAGCATCAAACCTTTGCCGCGAACGTCGCCGATGCTCGCATGTTTTTCCTGCAATTCGAGCATTCTCTTTAAAAGGTAATCGCCGACTACGCGAGCATTGGTTCGCAGGTCGTCCTCTTCGATGACTTTGATGACGGCAAGGCCGACTGCTGCGGAAACCGGATTGCCGCCGAATGTCGAGAACGTCAATCCCGGAAAAGCGTCTGCAACTTCTGGTGTAGCGATCGTCCAGCCGATCGGCACGCCATTGCCCATCCCTTTTGCCGAGGTCATTATGTCCGGCTCGACGCCCCAATGCTCGATGCCGAACCATTTATCGCCCGTTCGTCCCC